>NZ_JARAYQ010000550.1:0-1354 GCF_033794505.1 Streptomyces sp. MB09-01
TCTCATTTTTTTAAGGGACCGCCCGCCCTCCTGGGGCCTGGACCGGATCGATCAGCAGGCGCTCCCGCTGAACCAGAGCTACACCTACCCGGACAAGGCCGGCGAGGGCGTCACGGCTTACATCATCGACACCGGCGTCCGCAAGACGCACCAGGACTTCGGCGGCCGAGCCTCCGACGGCTTCGACGCCATCGACAACGACAACACGGCCCAGGACGGCCACGGCCACGGCACCCACGTCGCGGGCACCGTCGCGGGCAGCGCGTACGGCGTGGCCAAGAAGGCCCGGATCGTCGGCGTCCGCGTGCTCGACAACAACGGCTCCGGCACCACCGCGCAGGTCGTCGCGGGCATCGACTGGGTGACCCGCAACGCCGTCAAGCCGGCCGTGGCCAACATGTCGCTCGGCGGCGGCGCGGACTCCGCGCTCGACACCGCCGTGCGCAACTCCATAGCCTCCGGCATCACGTACGGCGTCGCCGCGGGCAACGAGTCCACCAACGCGAGCACCAAGTCCCCGGCCCGCGTGACCGAGGCCATCACCGTCGGCGCCACGACCAGCAGCGACGCCAAGGCGAGCTACTCCAACTACGGCACGGTCCTGGACCTGTTCGCCCCCGGCTCCAGCATCACCTCCTCCTGGGGCACCGGCGACACCGCCACGAACACCATCTCGGGCACCTCGATGGCGACCCCGCACGTCGTCGGCGCCGCCGCACTCCACCTCGCGGCCAACCCGACGGCCACTCCGGCCCAGGTCGCCACGGCCCTGGTCAACGCGGCCACACCGAACGTCGTGACCAGCCCCGGCACCGGATCCCCGAACCGCCTGCTCAACGTCGGGAACTCCACCACCCCGCCGAACCCGGGCACCCGCTTCGAGAACACCACCGACTACGCGATCAACGACAACGCCACCGTCGAGTCGCCGATCACCGTCAGCGGGATCTCCGGCAACGCCCCGGCCACGCTGAGCGTCCCGGTCGACATCAAGCACACCTACGTCGGTGACCTCAGGGTCGACCTGGTCGCCCCCGACGGCACCGTCTACAACCTGCGCAACCGCACGGGCGGCAGCGCGGACAACATCATCCAGACCTTCACGGTGAACGCCTCTGCCGAGGTCGCCAACGGTGTCTGGAAGCTCCGGGTCGCGGACCTCGCGAACATCGACACCGGAAAGATCGACTCCTGGGCGCTCCAGTTCTGAGGGGCCGGGACTGAAAGCAGCGGCTGAGCCGCGATGATCAGGCGGGGGCGACCGTTTCGGCGGTCGCCCCCGCTGCGCACTCTTCGCGCATTCGTTCACGCCGGCCGCCGCGCCCCTTGCCGCCCCCGGCGTGCCCCTGGAGGC
>NZ_JARAYQ010000551.1:0-1346 GCF_033794505.1 Streptomyces sp. MB09-01
CGTGCGTGGTGTGGAGCCTAGACACCTCCACCACACCGGAGGTCTTCGCCATGATCAAGACCCGACACTGTTAACAACGCTCGTGATCAATACAACTAGGACGTGCGGTCCCCGCTGTCGGGCACGACGCCCAGGGCCGTCGAGCCGTGCGGGGCCGGACCGACCGTGCCGGCTCCGTGGTGGAGCTGCTCGCGCGAGTACACCCTCAGGTATCCGACCACCGTGTTGGTGACCGCCACCAGCGGAACGGCGACCACCGCACCCCCGATGCCCGCGATCATGCCGCCGGCGGCCACCGCGAGCACCACCGCGAGCGGGTGCACCCGTACCGCCCGGCCGAGGATGAAGGGCTGCAGCACGTGCCCCTCGATCTGCTGCACCGCCAGCACCACGAGCAGCACCATCAGGGCGGTGAACACTCCCTGGGTCACGAGCGCCACGACCACGGCGAGGGCCCCCGAGACCACCGCGCCGACCAGCGGGATGAAGGCGAAGAGGAAGATGAAGACGGCCAGCGGCACCGCCATCGGCACGTCCAGGAAGTAGATGCCGAGGCCGATGAAGATGGCGTCGATGAGCGCGACGATGACCGTGCCGCGCACGTACGCGGTCAGCGTGCGCCAGGCCCGCGGACCGGCCCCGGCGACGCCGGCCCGGGCGGCGGACGGGACGAGGCCCAGCGCCCAGTTCCAGATGCGCTTCCCGTCGTAGAGCAGGAAGAGCGTCGAGAACATCGCGAGCAGAATGCCGGTGAGGACCTCGACGAGGACCGTCACGCCCTGGAGGCCGGCGGAGGTGATCTGCTCGGTGTTCGTGCCGATGGTCTCGCTGAGGTTCTTCGCGATGTCGTTGATCTGCTTCTCGGTCACGTGGAACGGACTGTCCAGTGCCCAGAGCTTGAGCTCGTTGATGCCGTCGCGGACCCGGTCGGAGAGGTCGTCGAGGTTCTCCATGACCTGCCAGACCACGAACCAGCCGACGAGTCCGATGACCACGAAGCCGAGGATCGCCGTGACGGCCGTGGCCAGCCCCCGCGGCAGGCCCAGCCGGCGCAGCCGGACGACGAAGGGCTGGAGCATCGCGGTGACGAGCATGGCGGCGGCGAAGGCGAGGACGACCAGGCGGACTTCGCTGATCACCTTCATCAGCACCCAGAGCATCCCGGCGAGGAGCAGCAGCCGCCAGCTGGCCTCGGCGGCGACGCGCATCCCCCACGGGACCACGCTCGCCGGGTCGGGGCGCTCGGGGACGGCCGGCGCGGACTGGCGCACCAACCCCGCCACGCAGATCAAGTGGGGCCTGAACTACATGAACGTCCGCTACGGCAGCCCCTGTGGCGCGTGGAG
>NZ_JARAYQ010000552.1:0-1342 GCF_033794505.1 Streptomyces sp. MB09-01
GGCCAGCGGTATCGGGGCGCGCGGGGGTCGGTGTTCCCGGGTTGGTGAGCTGTTCGATGCGGGTGTCGTGGGCGCGCAGCGCGGCGAGGAGCTTGGCCAGGCCAGCGTACGCGGGGGAGGTGAGCATCGACTCCGCGCTCTCGCCGGTGGCGAGGAAGGCCGGCACGAGGAGGGTGGCCATCTTGCCCTGGCCGGGGTGCATCCGCAGGGCGCGGCCGACGGCCTGGACCAAATCCGGCATCGAGCCGCGGACGTCGCAGAAGATCACGCCCTCGCATTCTCGGGTGTCGACGCCTTCGCCGAGGACCTTCACGCTGGCGATGAGGGAGAGTCGCGCGTCCTGTCCGCTGTCGGTCCGGCCGGCCGCGAACTGGGTCAGGACGTTGCGCCGGTGGGCCGGCTTGTGCTCGCCGTGCAGCCACTGCGCCCAGACGCCGGTGTCCTCCTCCGACTCCTGCTCGCCGTCTTGGCGGCGGAGCTCGCGGGCCTTGCCGGGCAGCCCGACGGCGAAGGCCTCGGCCTCGGACACCCGTTGGTGGAAGGAGAGCACCCGGCGCAGACCCTCCTCCTCGGCGGCCTTGAGGGTGGCCGCCTGGAGGGCGCCGAGGCGCAGGCCGCGGACGGCTTCGGAGTCCTGGCCGGCGGCCAGCAGGGCGGCGTTGAGCTGGTGGTCCTGCACGTCTACGACCACCACCTGGTACGGCGCGACAATCCCGGCCTCGATCGCGGCGTCCAGCGGCAGGTGGTACGCGATGCGGCCGAACAGGCCGTCGGGGTCGTCGGTCATGGAGGCGACGAGCTCTTCGCCGTCCTCGTCGCCGCCGTCGCCCGCGGCCCAAATACGGGGGGTGGCGGTCATGTAGAGACGCGCGGCAGCCGGGATGCGAGTGTTGTCGTGGACGACAGCCCAGGGCTTGCCCGCCCGGCCGCTGGTGCGGTGCGCCTCGTCCACCACGATCAGGCCCCAGGAAGACAGGCCGGATTCGTGGGCCGCCTCCAGGATGCCGTTGCCGAGGGAGGCGTACGTCGCGAAGACGGTGACGCTCTCCTGCGCGGTGAGCCGCACCAGGGTGTGCGGGTCGGTGGTGTGCGGGAAGCCGGTCTCGTGGTCGAGGGAGGAGACCCCTACGAATGCGCCGGTGCGGCCGCCGTCCCGCCAGGCGCGGGCCGTCTGGTCGAGGAGGTCCAGGGAGGGCACCAGGACCAGGACCCGCTGCCCGCCGACCTGTTCGGCGGTGCGTACGGCAACGAGCGTCTTGCCGCTGCCCGTGGCCATGATCACCTGTGTGCGCAGGCCGGCGGCGGGGAGCTCGGCGGGGGAGCGGGGTGTGAGTTCTTCGAC
>NZ_JARAYQ010000553.1:0-1338 GCF_033794505.1 Streptomyces sp. MB09-01
TGTTACTCTGGTCAGTAGATGATGCAGATTGCTGTTGCCACTGCAGCGGCGTATGTGGCTAGGTTCCGTGGGTTGGTGTGTTGCGCTTTATGTTCAGTGGTGTCGCTCACTCTCGTCCCGTGCTTCGCCTTATGTGTCTGAGTCGCGGCTTCATCGTGTTGAGTCGGCGCGGTTTGCTTGGGGGTCGCCGCGTGCCCCGCCCAGGCGTCCTCGGACACCACCCCGGCGACGGCGGGGCACGCGGCGACCCAGCGGGCGATGGACGCGGACGTGAAGGGGGGCATCCCCGGCATCACGGCTCAGGCACGCGACACCAAGGGTGTCTGGAAATCGACATCGGGTGTCGGCAACCTGAGCACCGGCGCGCCGCGCGGTACGAACGACCGGTTCCGCGTCGGCAGCATCACCAAGACGTTCGTGGCGACCGTCCTGCTCCAGATGGAGTCCGAGGGCAAACTCGATCTCGACGACACCGTGGATCGCCATCTGCGCGGCCTGGTACGGGGCAACGGCAACGACGGCCGCAAGATCACCGTACGTCAGCTCCTCAACCACACCTCCGGCCTCTTCGACTACCTGGCCGATGAGGATTACCTCGACACGTACATACGGGGTCAGGGCTACCTCGACCACCGCTACGACACCCTGCCGCCCAAGAAGCACATCAAGGTGGCGCTCTCCCATGCGCCGCTGTTCGAGCCCGGCGCGCAGCTCTCGTACTCCAACACCAACTACATCCTGGCCGGACTGATCACCGAGAAGGCGGGCGGGCGGACGTACGAGGCCGAGGTCCGCGACCGCATCATCGAACCGCTGGGCCTGAAGGCCACCTCCAACCCCGGCAATAGCATCCACATCCCCCGCCCCAGCAGCCGCAGTTACTCCAAGCTGTTCGCATCGGCACCCGAACGGATCGACGACGTCACCGAGATGAACGGGTCGCAGGGCTGGGCCGACGGCGACATCATCTCCACCACCGGCGACCTGAACCGCTTCTACAGCGCCCTGCTGCGCGGCGAGCTGCTGCCGCCGCAGCAGCTCAAGGCCATGAAGACCACCCTGTCGATGCCCGAGCACCCCGACATGTCCTACGGGCTCGGCCTCACGCAGTTCCGCACCAGCTGCGGCACAACACTGTGGGGCCACGGCGGGGGAATGGTGGGGTCGACCTCCCTGGCCGTCACCACCGAGGACGGCCGCCACCAGCTCGCCTTCAACCGCAACGGGGACTGGAACACGGGATCGCTGAGGGAGATTCTGGAGGCCGAGTTCTGCCCCGCGCCGCCCTCCGCGGGCTGAGCCGCAGGCATCCGCGTCCGCCCCGGTGAAGAGCCCGCC
>NZ_JARAYQ010000554.1:0-1331 GCF_033794505.1 Streptomyces sp. MB09-01
GTGCCGGTGGAGGTGGTGCCGGTGGAGGTGAAGGAGGTGGAGACGGCGTCGGCGGGGGTGAGGCCCAGGGCTTCGCGGGCCCGTTCCGGGTCGCCGTGGAGCACGACCAGTTCGGTGCCGGACAGGGCGAGGGCCTGCTCGAACACGTCCAGGCCCGCCGTGGTCGGCAGCGGGGCCTGGCCCTGCCGGGCGAACAGGGCTTCGGCGGCGGCGTCCGTGCGCATGCCCCCCTCGGCCCACAGCGGCCAGGCGAAGGAGAGCAGTCCGCGGTCGCGGGCGTAGGCGTCCAGGAAAGCGTTCGCGGCCGCGTAGTCGCTCTGCCCCGCGTTGCCCGCGACACCGGTCACCGAGGAGAAGAGGGCGAAGAAGTCGAGGTCCAGGTGGCGGGTCGCCTCGTCCAGCAGCACGGCCCCGCGCACCTTGGGGGCGAGGACCGCCGCGAGGTCCGTGGCGGGCTTGGTGGTGAACAGGCCGTCGCGCAGGACGCCGGCCGCGTGAACGACGCCGTCCAGCCGGCCGTGCCGTTCGAGGATGCCGCCGATCAGTGTGTCGACCTCGGCGGGCACGGTGATGTCGGCGCGGACGTAGGGGCCCTGCGGTCCCGGGCGCGGCGTGCGCCCCACGAGCACGGCCGTGGCCCCGCGCGCGGTCATCCGGGCGGCGAGTTCCCGGCCGATGCCGCCCGCGCCGCCGGTGATCAGGTAGACGCCGCCGGGCCGGAGGGGGACCGCGGGGCCGGGGTCGGCGTCGCGGTAGCGGCGGACCTGGCGACCGCCGGGAGTGTGCCGTACCCAGGACTCCCCGTGGTCCGCGAACTCCGCGAGCAGGGCGTCCGGATCGGCGGGGCCCTCGCACTCGACGGCCGTGATCGCGAGGCGCGGCTGCTCCAGGCGTACCGTGCGGGCCAGTCCGGCCACGGCGGCGGCGACTTGGGCCGGGCCCACGTGCACGACGGGGACCGGGCGGTCTGCGAGGACCTGGGCGAGGACGAGCACCTCGCCGCAGGCGGACGTCACGGCCTCGGGCAGGTCGGCGGCGTCCCGGTCCGCGACGTGCAGGACCGCTCCCGGGACCGTGCCGAGACCGGCGAGCTCGGCGAGGAGCAGCCTCAGGTCCCCGGTCTCGGCGGGGCGCAGCTCGTAGGTGCGGGGGGCGACCCGGCGGAAGGCGGGACCGCGCCGGACGGTGATCTGGTCGGTCCGCACCTGCTGGTCGCCGATGACCAGCAGGGGTGCGGCGGCCGGTGCGAGGGGGCGCGGCGCCGCCTGCCACAGGCCGGTCAGGCAGTGGGTCCGGGCGGGGGCGTCCGCCGCCGGGGCGGCGGACGCCCC
>NZ_JARAYQ010000555.1:0-1318 GCF_033794505.1 Streptomyces sp. MB09-01
GTTCCGTGTCTCTATGGATCTCACTTGCTCTTCAGGTTTATTTTTTTGCCAGCCAAAAGCGGGCTAGCAGGTGTTGTGCTGTCTCGTGGGCTCGGGGATGGGTATAAGGGACAGGGGTGGGTCGGGATCATGGACAACGGCAAGGGCACGGGCGGTGGTGTCGGCGCGGTGCTGCGGGCTCCGATCGAGGGGCGGACCTGGCGGGAGTTCGGGTACCTGCTGATCGGGCTGCCGCTGAGCACGCTGTACTTCTCTCTCGCCATCACCGGTGTGAGCCTCGGCGCCGGGCTGCTCGTCACCTTCCTCGGTGTGCCGGTCCTCGCCGGCGTGCTCGCCATGTGCCGCGGCTTCGGCGCGGTGGAGCGGGCCCGGGTGCGCGCGCTGCTCGGGGCGGACATCACCGGCCCCGCGCCGATCCGGGCCAGGAAGTCCGGGCCCCTCGCCGCCATGGGTGCGCTGCTCAAGAGCGGGAGCGCCTGGCGGCACGTGCTGTACTCCGTGATCCACTTCCCGTGGGCGGTGTTCGGGTTCTGCCTGGCACTGACGTTCTGGGCGTCGGGGTGGACGCTCCTGCTGTACCCCCTGTGGTTCTGGGTCATCCCGACCTACACCGACCAGCCCGGGATGATGCTCTTCCAGAACGACGACTACTCCTTCTTCGTCGATTCGCCCGTCGAGATCGCCCTCGCCTGCCTCTTCGGACTGGCGCTCACCCTCACCACCCCCTGGGTGATCCGGGCCCTGACCACCGTCGACCGGGTCATGGTCGGCGGGCTGCTCGGGCGCTCCCGTCTGGACAGCCGCGTCACCGAGCTGGAGTCCGACCGGGGCGTGGTGGTGGACACCGCCGCCGCCGACCTGCGGCGCATCGAGCGCGATCTGCACGACGGAGCGCAGGCCCGGCTGGTGTCGCTCGCCATGGACCTGGGGCTGGCGAAGGAGAAGCTCACCGAGGACCCGCAGACCGCGGCCCGCATGGTGGACGAGGCGCACGGCGAGGTGAAGATCGCCCTGCAGGAGCTGCGCGACCTGGCCCGCGGGATCCACCCCGCCGTGCTGACCGACCGGGGGCTGGACGCGGCGCTGTCGGCGGTGGCCGCGCGCTGCACGGTGCCGGTCCGGGTGGCCGTGGACCTCCCGGCCCGCCCGGCGGAGGCGATCGAGGGGATCGCGTACTTCACGGTCTCGGAGCTGCTGCAGAACATCAGCAAGCACGCGGTGGCCCGGTCGGCTTCCGTGGACGTGTGGAAGTCCGGGGAGCGGCTGCTGATCCAGGTCGCGGACGACGGGCGGGGCGGAGCGGGGGCCTCCGGCGGGG
>NZ_JARAYQ010000556.1:0-1298 GCF_033794505.1 Streptomyces sp. MB09-01
GAGTTGGGTGGTGGGGTCGCCTTGGGCGGCGTTCAGTTGGGGTTGGGTGAGGAAGACGGCGTTGCGGAGGTCCGCGCCGCGGAGGTTGGTGTCGCGGAGGTCGGCGCCGATCAGGTCGGCCGTGCGGAGGTCGGCGCGGCGGAGGTCGGCGGCGATCAGGTAGGCGCCGCGGAGGTTCGCGCCGCGCAGGTCGGCCCCGGCGAGGCGGGCTCCCATCAGGTCGGCGCCGCGGTGGTTCTTCTTGCGGCCCGGCACCTTGGCCCGTACGAGCTCGCTGGTCTCGAGCAGGAGGGTGTTGATCTCCTGGCGGAGGGGCGTGATGTCCAGGGCCGTCAGGGCCTGGGCGTCGGCGCGGGTCCACTGTTCGGTCTGCGCGAGCAAGCGGCGCAGTTCCGCGTGCAGCGGGGCGGCGTCCGGGAGGGTGAGGGCCTCGGCGAGGTAGAAGAGCAGCTCGTGCAGCTGCCGCATCACGGGGAAGACCTCGAACATCTCGCCCCGGGTGTCCGGCTGCCCGCGCCAGTCGCGGCCGCCGAAGGTGACCTGGGAGACCTGCTGGCCCGCCCCGAAGCAGTCGAAGACCGTGCACCCCGGGAAGCCCGTGTCGCGCAGCCGCGTGTGGATTCCGCAGCGGAAGTCCTGCCGGAGGTTCTTGCAGGGGGTTCCGGCGGGCTTGTTCACGGCGAAGTCGTTGGACTTGGCGAAGGGCAGGGCCACGCAGCACAGCGCGAAGCAGTTCGCGCAGTCGGCTTCCAGGAGGGGGAGGGGGAGAGGCAGGGGGTTCGACACGTGTCCATTGTTACCGGGCGGGGGCGGTGAGGCGCATTTGGTGGGCGGTCCAGGGGGTGCCGTCGACCTTCTCCACGTCCTTGAGGATCTGCTCGGTGCGGAACCCGAGGTTCTCGTAGATGCGGATGGCCGCCGTGTTGTGGGCCCAGACGCCGAGGCTGATCTCCGGCAGGCCCAGCTCGCCGAAGCAGAGGTCGACGACCTGGGAGACGAGGGCCCGGCCGAGGCCCTGGGCGCGCCGCTCGGGGGCGATCAGTACGCGGCCGAGGCGGGTGCCGGCGACGGAGACGTGCCCGATGCGGTGGTTGCCGGGGGACACGGCGGTCCAGGTGCGCCGGCCGGGCTCGGCGGCGTAGGCGGCGAGCTGGGCGTCGTCCAGGGGCCAGGTGAAGGCGGGGCCGGCCCAGGTCATCAGCTCGGCGGGGGTCTTCACCCAAGTGCGCAGCAGGGGGCCGTCCTCGTGCGGGGGGTGGGGGGGTTCCTTATACCCCCTCTTCGTCCCCCCCCCCCTC
>NZ_JARAYQ010000557.1:0-1295 GCF_033794505.1 Streptomyces sp. MB09-01
GCACCCCGCCGATCCACCCGCACCCAGTCCGCAACCGCCCGGTCCCGACCCGTCCCGGCGCGCGGGAGACGGAACCGGCAGCGGCCCCTAGACCGCGCGGTTCGCAGTGCCCTCTGCCCCCACGCACAGCCAGCGCCTCCTTACCCGCCAGTACATGCAGGCCGGTGGCGCGGCGCTTCCCATCGGCTTGCGTGGGTAGCCGACGGGCGACAGCAGCTCGGCAGTGAGGTAAGGAGCATCAGTGATCACTCAGGACCAGCTCGCGGCCATGGCCGGGTGTGCGGCACACACGGACCAGGGACAGCGCTTGGGCCAAGTGGAGTACGTCCTGGTGGACGACACCACCGGCAGGCCCGAATGGGTACGGATCACCGACCGGGCTTCGGGGCTGGGCGGGGTGTTCGTCCCGTTGCGCCAGGCGGAGCTGAAGGACGGGCGCCTGGTGGTCCCGTATCCGGTGGCGGTGATCGAGCAGGCTCCCTGCGCGGCGCTGGACTGCGGGAGCGTGCTCTCCGTGTCGGAGGAGCAGCAGTTGTACGGGCACTACGGGGTGCGGGACGCACGCGACGAGGTCAACGCGGAGGGTGACGCGGGGTGGGGGGTGATGGACCGGGCGCAGGCCATTCGCGAGGGCTCGACGGGCCGGGAGCACAGCGTCTCCCGCCTGCAAAGGGTGCAGCCGGGACGGTGAGCCGGGCGCCCGGGCGCCGGCCGCCTCGAGACTTAACGCGGGCGCTGCGCCGTAGCCGACCCCGCCCCGCCGGTGCCCTCGGTGCGGGCGGCGTCGCGCCGCCCGGATAGGAAGGCCGCCCGGGAGGTGGCCACCGACCGCGGTTCCCGCCCGACCGCTCGCGGTCCTGGCCGAGTCCGGGATCGGCACGCGCCTACCGCTCCGGTGAGGACACGCCGTCCCGGCAGTACAGGCCGAAGCCCCTGGGGCCGTGGGGCCCAGGGGCTGATCGACTGCAGGCGGCTGCACTGCGTGAACTGCCAGTCGCAGGGGGAGCTACGTGGCCGGGTCCCGGGCTCAGCCGGAGGCGCCCGGACTTCCTTCCACGGGGGCCTCACCGGTCTCAGGGGAGGACTCGGACTGCGGGCCCGGAGCCTGCTCGGTGGTCGGCGTCTCCGTGGCGGGGGTCTCCGTCTCCGGGGTTTCCGTCTTCGGGGTCTCCGTCTCCGGGGTCTCCGTCTTCGGGGTCTCCGTCTCCGGGGTCTCCGTCTTCGGGGTCTCCGTGGTGGGGGCGGGCTTTTCGGGCTTGTGCTCGCAGTACACGGTGCCCTTGTAGAACTTGCAG
>NZ_JARAYQ010000558.1:0-1280 GCF_033794505.1 Streptomyces sp. MB09-01
CCCAGCAGGCGATCATCGACCACCCGCCCACCGGCCAGAGCCTCGTCATCATCGAAGACACCACCGGCGGCGGAAAGACCGAAACCGCCCAATACCTCACCCACCACCTCGCCCTCACCTGCGGCTACCACGGTTCCTACACCGCCCTGCCCCTGCGCGCTGCGGGCGACCAGATCGCCGACCGCACAGCTGCCTACCTCGCCACCGTCCTCAGAGACCGGGAACTCGCCCACCTGGCTCTCGTCCACGGCAACGCCTTCGCCCACGGCACCACGAGCCACCTCGCGCTCACCGACAGCGTGGTCACCATGGCGACCAACATCACCTGCGACGACCACGACAACCACCACAACGCCCCGGCCGTCATCCTCGACCACTGGTACCTCGCACGAACCCGAGGCCTGCTCTCCTGCTTCGGCGTCGGCACCATCGACCAGATCATCCTCGCCGCCCAGCACGGCAAACACTGGTTCCTGCGCCTGTACGCCCTCGCCGGCAAGACCGTCGTGATCGACGAAGCCCACGCCTACGACCTCTACCAGCAGCGACTCCTGGCAGCCGCCATCGCCTGGCTCGCCGACGCCGGAGCCAGCATCGTCGTGCTCTCCGCCACCCTGCCCGGCGCCATCCGCAACGACCTTGTCAACGCCTGGCGCCGCGGCCACAACACCAACCCCGCCCGCACCGCACCCACCGGCCCGATCACCATCATCGACAGCAAGGGCCACTGCCGCACCCACACCCCAGCCCGCTCACGCCACACCCGTTACCGCACCCGCATCAAACTCCTGCCCGACCCCGGCCCACACGAACTCGCCCACCACCTCCTCAGCCGCCACCCTCACGGCATCACCACCGTCATCCGCAACTCCGTCACCCGCGCCGAAGACCTCCACCGCGCGCTGCGCGAAATCGCTGGCCACTACGGCTGGAGGCCCGAAGAGATCCAGCTCCTGCACTCCCGGTACCAAGAACGCCACCGCTCCCACCACCAGCACCACATCGAAACCCGGCTCGGACCCCACCCCGACCCCGAACTGCGCACCGAACAGCCCAACCCCCAGCGCCCGCACCGCCTCCTGCTCATCGGAACCCAAGTCCTGGAGCAGAGCCTCGACTACGACACCGACCACCTCTACACCGACCTCGCCCCCCTCGACCTCCTACTGCAGCGACGAGGCCGTCAATGGCGCCACCCGGTCAACAGGCCACCTCTGCGCCATGGCACCCCCCTCACTCACGTCCTGTGGACCCCCCGCCCCGACGGGCTGCCTCAACTT
>NZ_JARAYQ010000559.1:0-1278 GCF_033794505.1 Streptomyces sp. MB09-01
GCCCCGCACCCACCCCCGCCCGGCCCAGCGGTCCCAGCGACTAGGCCTGGGGGGACCCTGCGTCGTAGCGGGCGAAGTTCCGCCATCGCAGCGCGAGCAGGCCCAGTACGAGCACGCACGCCAGCCCCCCGCCCGTGACGGCCACGGTCGGGGAGGTCAGGTCGGCGGTGCTCCCGGCGATGAAGTCCCCGAGCCGGGGCCCGCCCGCGACGACCACGATGAAGACGCCCTGGAGGCGGCCGCGCATCTCGTCGGGCGTGGCGGCCTGGAGCATCGTGCTGCGGAACACCATCGAGACGGTGTCCGCGGCCCCGGCGAGGGCCAGGAAGAACAACCCGAGCCACAGGTTCCGGGTGAGTCCGAACACGGCGATGGCCAGTCCCCATCCGGCGACGGAGAGCAGGATCGCCAGCCCGTGCCGCTGGATGCGGCCCTGCCAGCCGGAGAACAGCCCGCCCAGCAGCGCCCCGGCGGCGATCGCGGCCACCATCAGGCCGACCGTCTTCGCGTCGCCGCCGTACCAGAGCGCGGCGGTGGCCGGGAACAGCGCCTTCGGCTGCGCCAGCACCATGGCGGCCATGTCGGTGAAGAAGGTCATCCGGATGTTCGGCCGGGTCCCGAGGAAGCGCAGTCCGTCGACGACGGAGGCCCGCCCCCGCGCCTCCTCGCCGCGCTCGGGCTTCATCGACGGCAGCCGCCACATCGCGTAGAGGGCGGCGGTGAAGGTCACGGCGTCGATCAGGTACGCCGACTGGTAGCCGCCGAGGGCGACGATCAGCCCGCCCAGCGCGGGCCCGACCATCGTCCCGAAGGTCATGGTCACGGAGTTCAGGGCATTGGCGGCGGGCAGCTGCTCGGCCGGCAGCAGCCTGGGGATCATGGCGGACCGCGCCGGTCCGGTGAGTGCCCCGCACACCGCCTGGAGGGCGACGACGCCGTACAGGAACCAGACCCGGTGGTAGTCGAGGACCGCGGCCCCTGCGAGTGCGACCGACAGGGCGGCGGCGCCGAAGGAGCTGTAGAGGCCGAGCTTGCGCCGGTCCACGGTGTCGGCGATGGCGCCGCCGTAGAGCCCGAAGACGACGAGCGGGACGAGCGAGAAGAGCCCGACGAGCCCCACGGAGAAGCTGGACCCGGTGATGTCGTAGACCTGGAGCGAGATGGCAAGGGCGGTCATCGCCTGGCCGACCCAGGAGATCGTGCCGCCGACCCACAGCCGCCGGTAGTCCACGGACGTGCGCAGAGGGGTGAGGTCGGCGAAAATGCGCCGCCGGGGGC
>NZ_JARAYQ010000055.1:0-37681 GCF_033794505.1 Streptomyces sp. MB09-01
CCCTTGTTGCCGCAGGTGGATGGGCGTGGTCGGCCGTGGCGTGATCACCGGCAGGTGGTCAATGGTGTGCTGTGGCGGTTGCGGACCGGGGCTCCGTGGCGTGACCTGCCCGAGCGGTATGGGCCGTGGCAGACCGTCTACGAGCGGTTTGCCCGCTGAGAGGCGGACGGCACCTGGGCAAGGCTGTTGGAGCATGTGCAGGTCCGCGACGACACGGAGGGCCGGGTGGAGTGGACCGTCGCCGTCGACTCCACGATCAACCGTGCTCACCAGCAGGCCGCCGGCGCACGTAAAAGGGGGCTGCGGACGGGAACGAACTGGAAGATCCGGTCGGCTCGCAGACGCGCCAGGCCCTCGGCCGGTCCCGAGGCGGGCTGACCACCAAGGTCCACCTCGCCGTCGACGGCCGGGGACTGCCGCTGTCCATCGTGCTCACGCCCGGCAACGTCAACGACGCCACCGCATTCGGTCAGGTCCTCGACGGGATCCGCGAGCCGACACCGGCCGCCCACGCACGAAACCGACCCGAGTCCTGGGCGACAAGGCCTACTCCGGCCGAGCGATCCGGCATCTGCTGCGGCGTCGGGGCATCGCCGTCACGATCCCCGAGCGCCGCGACCAAACAGCCAACCGCCGACGCCGAGGGCGCCTCGGCGGCCGGCCGCCCGCCTTCGACAAGAAGCTCTACCGCGACCGAAACGTGGTCGAACGATGCTTCGCACGCCTCAAGCAGTTCCGCGCGATCGCGACGAGATTCGACAAGCTCGCCGACCGCTACCGTGCCGGCGTCGTCCTGGCCTCGCTGATCCTCTGGCTCCGCGAACCAGCCCGTGATCATTTGTCAGACACTGCCTAGGGCCGCGGCCTCGTGGGGATCGTCACGCCGGAGGCGTTGAGCAGCGTGCCGTCGGGCGCGTGCTGGGTCGCCAACAGCTGGCTGCGCCTCGCGAGGCCGGCACGCGAGAGGTCCCGTCGGTCGACCTTGAAGGCGGAATAGCCCTGCAGGTGCGGGTACCTTGCGAGCTGTTCAGGGGTGAGTCCGCCGGGTTCGGGCCCGAGCCGGATCCAGTAGCCGGGCTTGTTCAGGGCCCCGTGCTCCACTCGCAGCCGACCGGAGGGGTCGTAGACCAGCTGGGCGGAGGCGCCTGAGGGCAGTTGCCCGGTCTTCCAGGCGACGGTCTCCTGGTCGATCCAGTGCACGTCAGCCGCTGTGGCGTCGACGCCCGGGGAAGGAGAGGCGCCGGAGGCAGGCGGGGCCGGCGGCGGGGCCTTCGAGGTGGCCACACCTGTGGTGAAGCTTCCGGTGGTGGACCGCAAGCGGCCCTCGGGGTCTTTGACCACGGCCTTGTAGCAGACTCTGGTGCCTCGCGGGACGCCGCCGACGTCATGGGTGATCCTGTAGCTGCCGTTGTCGGCGGCTCCGAGCTTCTGCCAGGTCCCGTTACCGACCCGGGCGGCGAAGAAGACCTGATCGAACCCCCCGCCGGCCACGTCCGCGGCGATGGTGACCGTGCCGGTCGAACCGTCCGCCGGCGTCCGCAGGGTGAGCCGGGGGGAAGCGGCCGCCCCCGCGACCCTGTCAGCCGCCTTGTAGACCACGGACGAGAGCGGCGGGACGCTGAGGGTGAGCTTCCGGTCGGCCGCGCTGGTCTTCCGGGACCCCGCCGCCGGGTACAGCTGCTCGAACTCCATGCCGGCCGAGAACGTGTCGAGCGAGACGCTCTTCGCCTCGGGCGAGTTGTTGACGGCGACGACGTATTCGATCCGCTGTCCGGCGTCGATCCGGGAGAACGCGTAGACACCCGGACCGTCGGCCGCGTACCGCTCGACCTGGGCTCCGTCGGCGAGCGCCGGATGGTTGCGGCGCAGCTCGGCCAGTCCGGCGATGTGCCGGTAGAGCGGGGCGGTCGGATCGTACCGGTCCGCGGAGCCCGGGCTGCCGCCGATCACCTCGTCCGTGTTGAACGAATCCGTCTTGGAGGCGAACAGGTCCTGCCGGGCATCGATGTCCCCGCCCGCTCCCGTGAATCCCTGTTCGTCACCGTAGTAGACCGTCGGCTGACCCCGGGTCAGGAACAGCAGGTCGTGGCCCAGCCGGTCCTTGCTCAGCAGCTCGGCCGGACCGGCTCCCGGGTTGTCGGTCCGCAGGAAACCGCCGAAGCGTCCCATGTCGTGGTTGCCGAGAAAGGTCGGCAGCCCGTAGGCGTTCGTACGGGCGGTGGTGTAGCGGTAGTCCTGTGCGTACAGATCGGCCAGGGCGCGGGCCGAGCCGCCCTGGGACACGTACGAGCGAGCCGCGCTCTGGAACGGGAAGTCCAGGGTGGCCTGCAGCTTCCCGTCGGTGACGTAGGGAGAAGTGACCGCGGGATCGGCGGAGGAGACCTCGCCGAACATGAAGAAGTCCGCGTTTCCCCGGCGCGTCGCGTGGCTCTTCACGGCAGGCGCCCACTGCCGCCAGAAGGCCATGTCGACGTGCTTCGCGGTGTCGATCCGGTAGCCGTCGACCCCCGTTCTGGTGATCCAGTCCTGATAGACCTCCTCGAAGCCCTTCACCACCCTCGGGTCCTGTGTCGCGAGGTCGTCGAGGCCGAAGAAGTCTCCCTCCACGGAAGACTCGCCCTCGAAGGTCGAGTTCCCGCGGTTGTGGTAGAGCGTCGGGTCGTTCAGCCAGGACGGAGACTTGGCGGTGGCGTCTGAGGGGGTACGGAAGACCGGCGTGTACGGGAACGAGTCCACGGTCAGGTCGGGCCAGGAGGAGCCGCCCCGGGCCGCGTTCTGATTCGCGATCGCGGTGAGGTCGACGGGCCTGCCCTCCTTGTCCAGGGTGGGGAAGGCCCCCGACGATCGGTAGCCGTCGGCGCGTTCCGCGTAGTCGATGACGTCCGCCGTGTGGTTGGTGATGATGTCGAGGAAGACCTTGATACCCCTGGAGTGCGCCTTGGCTATCAGCTCCTTGAGCTGGGCTTCGGTGCCGAAGTGCGGGTCCACCTGGGTGAAGTCGGTGACCCAGTAGCCGTGGTAGCCGGCCGACGCCCAGGGCTCCGCACCCTGCACCGACTTGTTCTTGAAGACAGGCGCCAGCCAGATCGCCGTGGTGCCCAGTCGCTGGATGTAGTCCAGCCTGTCGATCACTCCGGGCAGATCGCCACCGTGGTAGTAGTACTTGCTCGTGGGGTCGAGCCCGTTGTCGGTCCGCCCGCCGGGGAGGCCCCCCGTGTCGTTGGCCCTGTCGCCGTTGGCGAAGCGGTCGGGGAGTACGAAGTAGAGCTGCTCCCGGGAGAGATCGTGACGCATGGCACCGGAAGCGAGTTCCCGGTCCGAAGGCGGTGACGAGCAGGCGGGCAGCGCTGCCGCGGCGGGTGCCGCGGACAGCAGGGAGGCGACAAGTCCGGCCGCGAGCAGCACGTTGCTCACGCGGGACCTCCTCGAAGCTGCGGGCGAGACGGACAACAGGGTCACGCGAGGGCTCCCTAACGGTCGGATCAAGAACTCGGAATCGGGCGGTGCGGGGGGTGCGGGGGCGCGTCTGCGTCGGGCTCTCCTCGCCCACGTCGTCCTTGGTGCTCGGCTCACGCAGGTTCCTCACGGTCTGCGTGGAGGAGCGCGGAGGAGCCGGTGAGCGGGACGCCCGTGCCGCCGTAACGGGCGGCGAGGATCTCGGCGGCGATGGAGACGGCGGTCTCCGCCGGGGTCCGTGCGCCGATGTGCAGGCCCACCGGCGAGCGGAGCCGGGCCAGCGCCGGCTCCTCGACGCCGGCTTCGCGCAGCCGTGCCATGCGCTCCTCGTGGGTACGCCGGGAACCCATGGCCCCCACATACGCCACGGGCAGCCGAAGGGCGGCCTCCAGGAGCGGGAGGTCGAACTTCGGGTCGTGCGTCAGGACGCACACTGCTGTCCGTTCGTCCACCCCGGTGGTCGCCAGATAGACATGGGGCCAGGCCACCACCACCTCGTCCGCCTCCGGGAAGCGCTCCGGGGTCGCGAACACCGGGCGTGCGTCGCACAGCGTGGTCCGGTACCCCAGTTGCGCCCCGATCCGTATCAGGGCGCCCGCGACGTCCGTCGCCCCGAACACGATGAGACGCGGCGCGCTGGTGGACGTCTCGACGAAGAGGGTGATCGTGGTGCCCTCCACCTCACGCCGGATCAGGCCGGTCCGGTCGGCCGCCAGCCACCCGGCGACCTCACCCGCCACGGCCCGGTCCCACGCGGCGCGTCCACCGAGGGATCCGCGGTACGTCCCGTCGGCCGACACGGCGAGGACGGCGCCACTCGGTACGTCAGGGCCGGCCACCACGCGGACCAGCGCGACGGGAAGGTCCCTCGCCACAGCGTCCAGTGCGGCGTCGAGGGCCGGTGTGGCCCGCGGGCCCACCGGCGTGACCAGGATGTCGATGACACCGCCGCAGGTGAGACCCGCGGCCAAGGCCTCGTCGTCGCTGTAGCCGAAGCTCTCGACAACTCTCTGCCCGTCCGTGATCGCCTGCCGGCACAGCTCGTAGACGGCACCCTCCACGCAGCCGCCGGAGACCGAGCCGATCACCGTGCCCTCGCGGTCGACTGCCATGGCCGCGCCCGGCAGCCGGGGTGCGCTGCCCTTCGTCGCGATGACTGTGGCCACGGCCAGCTCCCGTCCCTCCGCCCGCCATCGGCGCAGTTCGCGAGCGAGGTCCAGCATGTTGCCCACCTTTCCGGGAACGGGGTGACGGATGGCGTGGGAACCGGTGGTGCCCGGCGGCCAGGAGCCCTGCTCACTCGGCCGCCGAGGACACCAGCCGTCCTCGCCGCGCCGCTGTCTCGCGGTAGAGCTGGGCGAACCCGTCCGCGGTGTTCCCCCACGACCAGTCCTGGCGCATCACCCGCTGCCGCGCCGCGGCCAGTTCGCCGGGCTGCCCGGCGCGCCAGCGCATGGCGTCGAGGACCGTGCCCCGCACGCTCTCGGGCGTCAGTTCGGGGATGAACATCCCGCTCCCGCGGCCGGGATCGGTCCGCAGGTCGGTCACGGTGTCGGAGAGCCCGCCGACAGGGCTGACCAGGGGCAGGGTCCCGTAGCGGTAGGAGATGAGCTGGTTGAGACCGCAGGGCTCGGTTCGCGAGGGCATGACGGTGAAGTCGGAGCCCGCGTAGATCAGCCATGCCCAGTCCTGGTCGAACTCGGGCAGGTACGCGACCGAGCCGGCCGACTCCTCCACCACCCTCCGCAGCAGCGGCCGGAGTTCGACGGCGGCCGGACCTGCCAGAGCCAGCTGCACCTCGCCCTCGCGCAGCAGCGGGGCGAGGCCCTCCAGGAGCAGGTCGGTGCCCTTCTCCGGTACGAGCCGTGAGCACACACCGAGGACCGGAACGTCTCCGTCCACACGGAGTCCCGTACGGCGCTGGAGAGCGGCCTTGTTGCGGCGCTTGCCGTCCTCGGCGGAGTGCGGCCCGAACGGGACGGTGAGCCGGCCGGCCGCGGCCGAGTCCCACACGTCGGCGTCGACGCCGAACACGATGCCGCGGGTGCGTGCACTCGCCAGGGCGGCACCCACCGGGGTGCCGGCGAAAGCCGTGGCCATTTCGCGGGCGTAGCCCGGGCTGCAGGTGGCGACGGTGTCGGCGTGCAGCAGACCGAGCAGAAGCATGCTCGGATCGTCGCCACCGGCCGCTGCCAGGATCCGGACCGAATCGTCGGACAGGGCGAGCCGGTCCAGCGAGTGTTCCTTCAGTCTGCCCTGGTACATGCCGTTGTGGACGGTCAGCAACGTGGGCAGCTCCGGATCCCGGGCCCGCAAGCCGGCCAGGGCGGCGCCCGACTGCCAGTCGTTGGCGTGGACGAGATCGTACGTCCGCCCGTCGCGTTCGACCCACTCGGCAACGCAGTGACCGAAGAACGCGGCGCGTTCGGCCTCGTCGGCGAAGGGGTGGTAGTCGTCGTCGCAGTAGATCGCGCCTCGGTCGTACCAGGCGTCGCAGCGCACGAGATGGATGGTGCACGGGGCGTCGTGGTCGCGCAGCCGCAGGATCGTGGCTGATGCGCGCCGGTCGGCGACCTCGATCTCCGGGATCCGGCAGACTTCCTCGGTCCGCAGACCGTGGCGCTCCACGAGCCAGGGGTAATAGGGCAGGACGAGGTCGTGCTCGATGCCGTGCCGGCGTTGGAGCGCCGCCGGCAGGGCACTGCTGGCGAGTCCCAGTCCCCCCTCGGCGAAGAGCGGAGCGTACTCCTGTGTGATGAAGAGAGACTTCAAGGGAACCGGCCTCATTGTTCTGTTCGGTTGGGTATCCAGCGCGTGCTCACCACGACGGCCACGAGGACGGGGACCGCGGCTGCGAGGATCGCCGTGCCGTAGCCGGCCCCGGACGACACGCCGCCGGATCCCGCGCCGACCCCGGCGATGCCGGTGAGCACTGCGAGGCCGAACGCGCTGCCGACCTTCTGGGAGGTGGTGAGTACGGCCGAGGCGGAACCGGCATCACGCTCGTCCGGACCACTCGTGCCGCAGGCGGTGAAGGTGACGAAGACGAGGCCACCGCCGAAGCCGACCAGGCACTCGGGTCCGAGCACCTCGAACCAGTAGGACTGGCCGGAGATCCGGCCGAGCCAGACGAGCCCCACGGCGAAGAGCAGGAGGCCGGTGATGATCACGGCCCGCGGGCTGTGGACGTCGAGGAGCCGGCCGGCCAGGGCGGAGGCCGCGGTGATGGACAGGACTATGGGCAGAATCGCCAGACCGGCCGCGGACGGTGAGTAGTCGAGTACTTGCTGTATGTAGAGACTGAGGAAGAAGATGACCGGGCCGATGGCCATGTTGACGAGGGCCGCGACCGCGTTGGCCCCGCGGACGGCACGGTGCCGCAGCACCCTCAGAGGGAACAGCGGGTCGAGGCTGCGGCGCTGGCGTACGACGAACCAGCAGAGCAGACCGAGCGAGAGCCCCCCGAGGCCCAGGGTTCGTGCGGAGAGCAGTCCGGTGGGGCCGGCCTCCACCAGGGCGTACACGAGGAGCGTCATACCGGCGCAGCCGGTGAGTGCGCTGCCCAGGTCGATGCGGAGCCGCGCGGGCCGCGGGCCGTCGGCGGGCAGCAGCCGCCGGGCCCAGGCCGCAGCTGCGGCCGCGACCGGCACGTTGACGAGGAACGTCGACTGCCATCCGAGTGTTTCGGTGAGGACACCGCCGAGGAAGTAGCCCACCGAGCCGCCGGTCGCAGCGACGGCACCGAGCGTCCCGAGCGCCTTGCCGCGCCGGGCTCGCTCCTCGGCCGTACCGCTGGGAAATACCTGCACGAGCAGCGAGAGTGCGGTCGGCGAGATGACGGCGGCGGCCAGGCCCTGGACCGCGCGGGCTGTGATGATCAGCTCCGGCTCGGAGGCGAGGCCGCCGAGCAGCGAGGCGAGTGCGAACAGCGTGAGGCCGCCCGTGAAGACGCGGCGGCTGCCCAGGGTGTCTCCCAGTCGCCCGCCGAGCAGGAGGAAACCACCGAACGTGAGGATGTAGGCGTTGGCCACCCAGGACAGGTCCGAAAGGCCGAAACCAAGCCCTTCCTTGAGGGCGGGCAGCGCCACTTCGACGATCGCGGAGTCCAGGTTGAGCATGAAGTGGCTGCTCACCAGCAGGGCCAGCACGGCGCTGCGGTTCACGGTGCTGCCGGGCGGCGACGCGGCCCTCGTGGGGACGCTCGGTTTGTCTGTCAGCGACACATGAGTCCTCTTGGAGTAGGGCGCAGCAGAGCCACGGCGGGCAGGTCGGGGTCACGTGGAACGCCCGGAAGGGCAAGGCAGGTACCCGGTGCGAGCAGCTCCCGGCGGAGGTGGCGCACCATGGGGAGGACGCTGGGCTCGGCCTCGGCGCATCATTTCAACGGCCTCCGCCGGTTCCCGGCAAGTCGGTGACCGACGTCCCGGCGGACAGTCACTTGGCTTGTTCCGGCCGGGTCACCGAGCATGGCCTGACCATGGAACGGCTCTCCTTGCTCCAGAAGGTCCTTCCCGCGTGCACGGCCTCGGCGGAGGCGTACGACGACGACACGGCATACCCGCTCTTCCCGGAGGAGGCGTCGGCGGTCGCCCGGTCGGCCGAGGGCAGACGGCGGGAGTTCACCACCGGTCGCGGCTGTGCCCGCCGGGCGCTGTCGGGTCTCGGGCTGCCGCCGACGCCGGTACCCAAGGACGAGCAGCGCGCGCCTGCGTGGCCGGCCGGGGTGATCGGCAGCATCACGCACTGCGTGGGATTCCGGGCCGCTGCGGTGGCCCGGGCGGATGATCTGGCCGTGCTCGGTATCGACGCCGAACCGCACCTGCCGCTGCCGGCGCGGGTGGGCAAGGAGATCGCGGTCGACGCGGAACGCGCACGCCTCACGGTGCTGCGCCGGGAAGCTCCGCGCATCTGCTGGGACACCGTGCTGTTCAGCGCCAAGGAGTCCGTCTACAAGGCGTGGTTCCCACTCACTCGTGCCTGGCTCGGCTTCCAGGACGCGGAGGTCGACCTGCGGGCGGACGGCACCTTCGCGGTGCGGGTGTCGCCGGCCGTCACGGAAGCGGGCCCGTCGGGTTTCGCGGGGCGCTGGCTGGTCGGCAGGGGGCTGGTGGTCACCTCGGTGACGAGCGCACGATGGCCTGCCCGGTCGCGGCCGGGATCCGCTCCCCCGCGGTACTGAACGCCCCGAGGGCCATGGCCGGACACCGTCCAACCGCGGCGCCGCCGCAGTTGAACAGGCCGCTCAACACAGCGCCCGGGAACGCGCCTTGTCGGCCTGTCCGCCACTCGACTACGGTCACCGGCCGTAGTCCCCGACTCCGAAAGGCGCACCATGGCCGAATCAGGTCCCGGCACACCCTCCCTCTGGCGCAACCGGGACTTCCGTCTGCTGTTGGGCGGGCAGGTCATCTCGTTCGTGGGCGACCAGGCCCAGTTCTTCGCCCTTCCGTTGATCGTGCTGGCGGTCTCCGGATCGGCGACACAGGCGGGGCTCGTCACCGGGCTGGGCACGGCATCGTTCCTGCTGTTCGGCCTGATCGCAGGGGCCCTGGCAGATCGCTGGAACCGCAAGGTCACCATGATCTGGTGCGAAGCGGGCCGTGCGGTCCTCGTCGGTTCCGTGGTGGTGGCACTCGCCACGGACAGCCTGACGCTGCCGCACCTTTACGGGGTCGCCGCGCTCAACGGCATGCTCAGCACCCTCTTCCTGTCGGCCAACAGCGCCGCCCTGCCCAATGTGGTGGGGCGCGAACAGCTGTCGGGCGCGCTCGGGTACAGCGAGACCGTCCACAACACGATCCGGGTCTTCGGGGCGGTGGCCGCCGGCGCGCTCTACTCCCTCAGCCGTGTCCTGCCGTTCGCCGTGAACGCCGTCTCCTTCGCCGTGTCGGCCCTGAGCCTGCGGCTCATACGGGGTGACTTCCAGGAGGAGCGGCGCACCGGGCCACGTCCGCGCCTGACGGCGGAGATCCGCGAGGGGCTGAGCTGGGTGTGGCACCAGCCGGTGATCCGGTTCCTCACCTTGGTGAGCGCCGCCGACAGCGTCCGCTACGGCGCCGGCTACCTGGTCATCGTCGTCCTGGCGCAGGAGGCCGGGGCATCCGCGGTGGAGATCGGTGTGATCTTTAGCGGTGCCGCCATAGGCGCGCTGCTCGGTGCCCTCGTCTCGGACCGCGTCGTCAAGCGCTATCCGCTCGGCCGTATCGCCGTGACGATGCTGTGGCTGGAGGCGCTCGGTTTCCCCCTGTACGCGATCGCCCCCAATCCGACCACCCTGGGGCTCGTCGCGGCGCTCGAATCACTGGTCGCCCCCGTTTACATGGTGGCGATCTCCACCTACCGGCTCGCGATCACCCCGGACGAGCTGCGCGGCCGGGTCAGCAGCACGGAGTCCACCTTGACCATGAGCGCCCTGGCCATCGGTTCGGCGCTCAGCGGCACGCTGATCACCGTGCTGGGCACCGAGCGGGTCGTCCTGCTGCTTTCCCTGTGGATGCTCTGTCTGGCGGTACTCACCTCGACCCGGCGTGCCGTGCGCACGGCACCGATCGCCTCGCTCGCGAAGGCCGCGCCCCGGCCTGGGAGCGGGACCGGTGACGAGAGCGTGGTCCGCACGGGCGGGTAGCCGCGGGCCGGAGGCGCACAGCCGGACGTACCGGCGGCGCACGAATGTGAGGTGTCATGGAGCAGCATCCGCTGCTGGACGCGCTTGTCGACCCCGACCCCCGGCGCGGCATCCGGTTCTACGACGGGCTGGGGGGCTGGGATTTCCATCCGTACACCGAACTCGCGCGTGCCGCCTTCGTGTTGGCGGACCGGCTGCGGTCCCTCGGTGTCGCGCCCGGTGAGCTCGTCGTACCGGCGACCGGGAACGGTCCCGAGTTCGTGGCCACCGTGCTGGGCACGGTGGCCGTCGGTGCCACTCCCGCCCCGCTGGCCCCTCCTCTCGTGTTCGAGAATCCCGACGCCCATCGGCGCCACGCTGAACGGATGTTCGCGTCCGTCCGGCCGAAGGTCCTGGTCACCCGTCCCGAATGGGCCGACCCGCTGGGCGCGCTCCCTGCCGGGCCGGGCGGCCCGCGGGTGCTCAAGGTGACCATGGCCGAGTTGTCGGCGGCGGCCGGCGTGCCGCAGGCCCTCGCGTGCCCGCCCGAGCGGGCACTGGTGCAGTTCACTTCGGGGTCGGGCGGCCCGGCCAAGGCGGTGGCCGTCACGACCGACGCGCTCTCCGCCAACCTGGCTGCGGTGCGCCGCTGGCTTCGGATGGGATCGTCGGACGCGACCGCGACCTGGCTGCCGTTCCATCACGACATGGGCCTCGTCGGCTGCCTGCTGACGCCGCTGTCGATCGGCGCCGATCTGTGGGTGATGCGACCCGAGGACTTCGTGCGCACGCCGCTGGAGTGGGTGCGCTGCTTCGGCACGCTGGGAGCGCAGCTCACCGCGTCTCCGGCCTTCGGACTCGAGCACGTGGTGCGCCGGGTGCAGGCCGAGTCCCTGGAAGGGATGGACTTCTCCGGGTGGTCGGCGGTCATCACAGGGGCCGAGCGCGTGCCGCCGCAGGTGCTGCGGCAGTTCGCCGCCCTGCTGTCACCGTTCGGGTTCCGCTCCACGGCCTTGCTGCCCGCGTACGGGCTGGCCGAGGCGACCCTGGCGGTGACCGGGTCGTCGCGCGACGATGAACCGCGCTCCTTGTCGGTCGACCCGCGTGCGCTCGATGTCGGCCGTCGTGTGCGTCCGAGCACCGACGGTACCGAGGCGATGGAACTGACGGGCTGTGGACGCCCCTTGGTCGCCGGGAGCCGTGTGCTGGTCACCGACCGGCTGGGGCGGCCGCTGCCCGAGGGGCATGTCGGCGAGATCGTGGTGGGCGGCCCCTCGGTGGCCGAGGGCTACACGGGGGCCGACGCGGGGACCGGCGAAGGCGTCTTCAGCGGGGGCCAGCTCCGGACAGGCGATTGCGGCTTCTTCGACCAGGGGGAGCTGTTCGTGGTCGGACGGCTCGGTGACAGCCTCAAGTGCCGTGCGACGACCGTGTTCGCGGAGGACCTGGAGGCCTCGCTGGTGCGGCTGCCCGAGCTGCGGACGGCCGGGGTGGCCGTACTCCTCGGCGCCGCCGGGGGGCGCGACACGGCGGTCGTGGTCGTGGAGCGCCGTCCCGGGCCCTGGACGGGGGAGGTCGTACGTCGGCTACGGCGCCGTGTGCCGGGTCTCGACGTGGTCATCGTGAACGGCCCTCGCGGCACGGTGCTGCGCACCTCCAGCGGGAAGCCCCGGCGCCGGGCGATGTGGCGGGCTCACCTCGCCGGCGAACTGGGCGGCAGGGTGTTCGAGTCGAACGTCCTGGACGCCGGCTCGATCGCCCCGACAGGATGACGAACCGACCTCGCCGTTCGCGCTGCTCCCCCGCTCACGCGCATGTCAGGCGCGCGAGCGGCACGGCGCCGGCCCGAAGCACCCGCCTCCCCCCTCTTTCCCTCCCGACGAAGGGACGACAGATGCGATCCGACGGTTCTTCCCGCTTCCACGTTGTCGTCAACGCGGAGGAGCAGTACTCGATCTGGCCGTCCGGCCACGCCCTCCCCGAGGGCTGGCGGCTGGAGGGCACCTCGGGCTCCGAGGACGAGTGTCTGCGCCGCATCGAGAGCGTGTGGCCGGACATCCGCCCGCTCACCGTCCGTACGCTGCCCGCCGCGAGGGCTGCCACCGCCCCCGCCTCGACCTCCTGCCAGGGATGACCCCGATGAATGACGTGACGACCGTCGAACGCTCAGCCCCCGCCTCACTCGGCCAACGTCTTCTCGGCCTCATGGAGCACTATCGGGGCGGAGAGTCGCCACTCGCCGTACCGGTCTTCTACCGGCTCGCCGGGCCACTCGACCACGCCGCACTGAGGGCGGCCCTCGACGCCCTGGTCGACCGGCACGAGGCGCTGCGGACGACGTACGAGACCTCGCGCAGGCGTCTGGTGCAGCATGTCCACGAGCCCCGTCCGGTGCCCCTGGAGTCGCTCCGGACAGACGGCACTCCCGCCGCCCTGGAGGGCGTCATGCGGGAGCTGGTCCGCACCCCGTTCGACCTGGGGGTCTCACCGGTGCGGGCGACGCTGCTCGAGGTCGCGCCCGAGGAGTCGGTGCTGATGCTGAACATCCATCACCTGTCCACCGACGGCTGGTCCGGGGGCGTGCTGGCCGGCGACCTCGGCCGGCTCTACCGTCCGGGCGGCTCGGCGGTCGTGCCGCGGCCGGAGCGGCCGCCCATGCAGTACATGGACTTCAGTGAGTGGCAGCGGGACCGCTTCGAGTCGGGAGCGCTGACCGGACAACAGGAGTTCTGGCGTTCCCGGCTGGCCGGTGCGCAGCCCCCCGCGCTGGTGGGGCGCCCCACGGGTAGGGCCGACGGGGCCCAGCGGCCCGGAACGCACACGTTCGACCTGCCCGAGTCTGCCGCCGCGAGCCTGGCGGAGATCTGCAGGTCCCGGCGCACCACCACGTTCGCCGCCGGACTCGCCGTCTTCGCGTCCGTGCTGCACACCTACACCGGGGACACGGACTTCGGCCTCGCCTCGATGTTCGCCAATCGGCTGCGGCCCGAACTCGCGGACACCGTGGGATTCTTGACGAACCTTCTGGTGCTGCGGGTGAAGATGCCGCAGCGGCCCACCTTCCAAGACGTGCTGGAGGCCACCCAGGACATCGTGTTCGACGCGCTGGGCAACCAGGAGATCCCGTATCACCTGGTGCCGCAGGCGCAGGGCGAGCGGGGCGCGGGGCTCGAGAACATCCTGTTCCAGGTCATGGCCGGACCCGAGTACCAGCTCTCCCTGGACGGACTGGAGGTGAGCCAGCTGGCGCCGCCGGACGGATCGGGCAGCCGATTCGACCTGGAGTTCGCGCTGATCCCCGAGCGCGCCGGTGTCCAGGGCATCGTCTGGTACGACCAGCGCCGGTTCGAGAGCTCGTGGGTACGCCGGCTCGTCGACGATTTCGCGCGAATGGCCGTCCACGTGGCCGAACACCCGGACCGGCCTGTGGGTGAAGGCGGACGGCGCTGATGCCCGCACCTCGAGCCGGCGAGCCCGACCGGCTCATGGTGGAGACAGCGGTCAGCGCCGTGCTCAACTGGGACTACGACGCTCGGACCACGCGCCTGTCGCAGCTGTACGAGTCGGCCAAACTCGCCCAGTGGAACGCGTCGACGGACATCGACTGGTCCCTGCCGGTCGGGTTCGGCTCTCCGCTGCCGGAGGGCTCCGCGTACGCGCTGGGCACGTTCCGTTCCTCGCCGCTCGCGCACCGCGGCAAGGCGGGCTGGGACGCCTTCCGCTGGGAGGTGCAGGCATGGATGGTCTCTCAGTTCCTGCACGGGGAGCAGGCGGCGCTGGTCTCGTGCGCCCGGCTGGCCGAGGTGCTGCCCGAGGTGGAGGCTAAGCTGTGCGCGATCAGTCAGGCCGGTGACGAGGCCCGCCACGTCGAGGCGTTCGCCCGGTACGTACGTGAGCACGTACCGGACCCCTATCCGGTGACGGAGGCGCTGCGGGCGCTGTTCCAGGACGCGCTGGTGGCCCGGGAGTGGGAGTTCACAGCCCTCGCGATCCAGTGTCTGGTGGAGCCGGTCGCACTGGCCGGGTTCCGTCTCGCGGAGGCGACCTTCCATGATGCGCTGATCAAGCAGATCGTGGTCAGGGTCGCCAGGGACGAGGCCCGCCATGTGTCGTTCGGCGTCCTGCTGCTCAAAGACGTGCTGCCCGAGCTGTCCGACGCCGAGCGGGCGCACCGGGAGGAGTTCGTGCTGGAGGCGATCGAGCTGCTGCGGCTGCGGTTCCTGCTGACCGACGTGTGGGAACGGCTCGAAGTCGACCGGGCGGCGGGGGTGCGGTTCGCCACGTACGATCCGGGCCTGGCCGCGTATCGCAGGTCCCTGTTCTCCCGGATCGTACCCATGCTGGCGCAGATCGGGCTCCTGACGCCCACGGTGGTGGCGAGGCTGGACCGGCTGGATCTCCTCGACCGTGCGGCCGCGCGGACCGTG
This sequence comes from Streptomyces sp. MB09-01, assembly GCF_033794505.1. NCBI lineage: Bacteria > Bacillati > Actinomycetota > Actinomycetes > Kitasatosporales > Streptomycetaceae > Streptomyces > Streptomyces sp. MB09-01. Next base: position 14,488 of record NZ_JARAYQ010000055.1, read on the forward strand.
GAACGGATGCGCCGGGGCGGCCGCGCCGGCTGACGGGCCGTCGCGGCAGCTGTCGCACGCCCGGCGTACCCGGGCACCTCGGGTGCGGATTCCTCAGGGCTGATGCCGGTCCAGGGCCGCCGCCACGTCCACCGGGCTGTCCTGAAGCAGGTTGTGGCCACCGGGAAGCATCTCGAGGTGGAAGCCCACCGAAGTCCATTTCGCCCAGGACACGACGTCCTCGACGGGTACCGCGTGCTTCCCGGTCCCCAGCAGGGCGAGGATCGGGGCGTCGATGGGCTCCGGCTCGTGAGCGTGGCTCTCGATCGCCCGGTAGTCGGCCCGCAGGGCCGGTTCGACCAGGTCCAGGAGGTCCGGGTCGTCGAGGAGTTCGTCCGGCAGATAGCCGTCCTCCCGGACCCGCGCGAAGAACTCGTCCGTGGGCAGTCGCCAGGACTCGGTCACGGGAATCCGGTCCGGGGACTGGTGCGCGGACACCGCGAGGCCCCGCAGCCGCGCCGCGGGCAGCCGGCGGGCGACCTCGTAGGCGATGACCGCTCCGGCGCAGTGTCCGTAGAGGTAGACGTCACGGCTCCCGGCGTGCGCGGCGATCTGTGCGCTCAGGGTGTCCGCGAGCACGGCCAGGTCGGAAACCGGGGCCTCGGCCGTACGCGACTCCCGACCCGGCAGCCGGACGCCGACCGCGGTCCACCGCTCACCGAGCGCACGGCACATCTTCTTGACGGCCGCGACTCCCGCGCCGGCATGCGGAATCGCGTAGAGAACTCTCTCACCTTCCGGTGCCACCGCTATGTCAACAAGCCCTCGATTGTTCGCCATGCGCTGCATCCTAGGCTCTCCGAACATATCCGCCGCCACGTTCAATCTGCTCTTTTCCCTGACACGCGGTTCACGTGAATTCCTGCCGGACCACCCGAAGAAATGCCCGGACGGATAATGCAATACCCGGTACAGGAGTCGCGGTTTCCTCGGAAAGCATTCCCGATGTGCCGGCCTTCGAGGAGGGGGGAGGGAGGCCGCCCGCCGGGCGGATGGGCCTCCCTCCGCCGTCTCAGCCTCCGCTGATCAGCGCACCGCGGTCGACCTTCCCCGTCGCCGTCAGCGGCAGGGTCTGCACGGCCGCGATCCGCGTCGGAACCATGTAGGCGGGCAGCTGAGCCCGGAGGTGACTCCGCACCTCCTCGACCCCGACCGGGGACGCGGCCTCCGGGACGTAGGAGGCGGCCAGGTGCTTGCCTCCGGGTCCGTCGACGGCGACCACGACGGCTGTCCGCACACCCGGGCAGCGCACCAGCGCACTCTGGACCTCTCCGAGTTCGATGCGGTAGCCGCGTACCTTGACCTGGTCGTCGAGACGGCCGAGGAACTGCAGGTTCCCGTCGGGCAGCCAGCGGGCCCGGTCGCCGGTCCGGTACATGCGTTCTCCGGGCGCGGGTGCCCAGGGATCGGGCAGGAACTTCCGGGCGGTGAGCGCGGGGCTGCCGACGTAGCCGACGGCGACGCAGTCACCGGCGATGTGGAGGTCGCCGGGCGTCCCGACCGGGGTGGGCCTCAGGTTCTCGTCGAGCACGTAGTAACGGGCATTGGTCATGGGCCTGCCGTAGGGGATGCTCGGCCACTCGGGATCCACCACCGTGACCGGGTAGTGGTTCGACCACACCGTGCACTCGGTGGCACCGCCGAGCGCGATCACCTTCGCCCCGGGGAAGGCCGCACGCATCTCGTCCGGCAGCGGCAGTGGAATCCAGTCGCCGCTGAGCAGGACGAGCCGCAGCCCGTCGCGTCCCCGCGCGTCGCGCTCTGCGAGGAAAGGGGTGAGCATCGCCAGCGCCGCGGGGGCCGAGTCCCAGAGGGTGACCGGTTCGCCTTCCAGGATGTCGATGAGGACGTCGGGTTCGGCGATCTCGCCCTGCGTGGCGACACGGACCGAACCTCCGGCGGCGAGCACCCCGAACATGTCGTACACGGACAGGTCGAAGCAGAACGAGGTCACGAAGAGCACTTGGTCCGCAGGGCTCACCCGGTACGTGCCGTTGATCCATTCGATGAGGTTGACGGCGGAGCGGTGCTGGACGGCCACGCCCTTGGGGGTGCCCGTGGAACCGGAGGTGAAGATGGCGTACGCGAGGTCGTCGGCGGTGACCGCGACCCGCGGCGGGAGCGCGGGGCGTGCGGCGACGGCCGCCCCGGTCCAGACCCGTCCGCCCCGGTCCGCTTCCGGTACGTGCCCGACGAGACGGATCAACGCGTCGTAGCGGCCGGCCAGTTCGCCGTTGAAGCCTCCCTCGGTGCGCCGCTTCACCTCCACCTCGGCAACGGTGGGCAGCACCTCGGAGAGCCTGTCCAGCAGGGCGGGTGGAACCCTGAGTCCGGCGTGCGCCTCGATGTCCGGGTCGATCAGGTCGGCGAGCAGGATTGCACCGCCCGGGCGCAGCAGACCGCTGAGCGAGGTGAGCGTCTGCAACAGGTAGTCCATGTCGGGCAGGAACTGGACGGTGCTGGCCATGACGATCAGGTCGAAGGGCCCCTGAACGACGTCCGCGACCTCGTGCGCGTAGGCGACGAGGCCCTCGACCCGGAATCCGCCGGCGGCCGCGGTGGCGAGGTTGCGCCGCACCGCGACGCCCGACGGGTCGGCGGCGACGTACCTCCGCGCGCCGGGAGCGAGGACCTCCGTGACGAGCCCGGTGCCGCAGCCCACCTCCAGGATGTCCGCGCCCCGGCCGGCGGCCTCCTGTGCCAGGCCCGCCACGTGCCGCGCGTACGCGGTCACGTCGGCGGGTGTGTACGGGCGGTCGGAGCGCCGCAGGTTGAACCCGGCGGCTTCCAGCGGGTCGGGTTCGCCGGAGAGGAAGTCGAAGAACTCCTCGACCCCGGTGCGGTCCAGAACGGGTTCCCAGGTGCTGTCGGCGTCGATGTCCGGGCAGACGACTTCGGTCACGGTCGGCACCTCCCAGCGGATCTCCTGCACGGTCCGCAGGTGCACGGCGCCTGTGATGACGCACCGTACGCCGAGGTCGCGCAGGAGCCCGGTGACCCGCTGTCGCGGCCAGGCGGGATCGATGGGGAGGTACGCGGCCCCCGACTTGAGCACACCGAGCAGGGAGGCGACGGCGAGCGGAGTGCGGTCGCAGTACAGCGCCACGAAGTCGCCACGCCCCAGACCCCGGTCGTGCAGCAGCCGTGCCATGCGGTCGCTCCACGCGTCCAGTTCGGCGTGAGTCGTCACCCGGCCGTCGGCTCCGACGAGGGCCGGGCGCCCGGGGTTGCGGGCGGCTGCCTCGCGCACCAGGTCCGGGACGGTCGCCGTGCGCCGGTAGTCACGGGTGGTGTCGTTCCAGGCGGGCGGCGGGAGCCGTTCGTCCGTGGAGGTCATCGCGGCTCGCCTCCGTTCTGTCCCACGTTCGCCTCGATCGCCCGCGACAGGCTCTCGACGGTGGGGTTCTCGAAAAAGAGGCGCAGCGACAACCGTTGCCCCTGGGCCTTGCCCAGGCGAGCCATGATGCGGGCGACGAACAGGGAGTGTCCGCCGATGTCGAAGAAGTCGTCGTCGTCGGCGAACGTGTCGTATTCCAGGGCGGCGGCCCAGGCCGCACGCACCTGCTCGGTGATGTCGGTGATACGGGCGGGCTGGGTGGACGGGCCCGATGACATGTCGTGCCTCCTTGGGGCGGCGGTCGGTGCTTCGGTGGGACCGGGGTCGTGAGCGGCGAGCGAGGGGCCGCGCTCGCCGGGGCAGGACGGTGCTCAGCGTCCCGTGGTGGAGAGACGGGCGACCAGCTCGGTCAGCGCCTCCCCCATGTGTGAGAGCAGTTCCTCCGCCGGCGGCCGTCCGGGGCCCTCGGCGTGTACGACGCGCAGGCGCATCCGTTCTCCGATCGGCATCGCGCTGAACTCCAGCTCGTAGGGACGTGTGTTCGCGGGGGCGCGGTCGGCCACCTCGCCCAGGACTGCCGGTGTGAACAGGTCCTGGGTGACGGCCTGTTGTACGCTGCCGCCGAGCAGCGCACCCATGCGGCCCAGGTAGTTGAAGTTGACCGTGGCCGGCGGTACGAGTGCCATGCGGTCGCGTACCGAGGGATCGGTCGCGGCATGACGCAGCAGGCCGTAGCCGAGGCCGTCGGCGGGAACTCCACGCAGTTCGTCGCACATCACGCCGTACACGGCCAGGGGATCCGGGTCCCGTGGCAGGTCGAGTCGCACCGGATGCATGACCGTGAACCAGCCTACGGTGCGACCCGGATCGACTCCCTCGAACAGGTGCTCCCTGCCGTGCCGTTCGAGATCGATGCGGACCTGGGCCTCCCCCGTCCACCGGGCCACAGCGTAGGCGGCCGCGGCCAGGACGATGTCCTGCGGGCGTGTCCCCACCGCCTTGCCCGCACGCGTCAGCAGTGCGGCCGTGACCTCCTGCGACAGGTCCGCGGTCACCACGCGCGCGTCACGCTCGACGCCCGGTGGCACGAGACGGCCGGCCGGCCGTTCCGTGTCGCCCGGCGGTGCCCAGTGGTCCAGTTCGGTCCGCACGGCGGCGGAGTCGGCGTGGGCGTGCAGCAGAGTGGTCCACCGGGAGTACGGCACGAAGGGCGGCAGCCGTACGTCCTCCCCTGCGGCGAGCTGGCCGTAGGCCGTGGTGAGGTCGTCCACGACGATCTGCCAGGAGACGAAGTCGATCACCAGATGGTGGGCGACGAGCAGCACGTGAACGGTGCCGGCGCCGGAACCGTCGGCCGGGGCGGGGAAGACCGCGGCGGCGAACAGCGGGCCCTTCTCCAAGTCGAGTGAGGCGTGCAACTCCTCGGCAACGTCCTCCGGTGCGCGGGCGCACTCCTCCTCTACGAGGTGGACGGCCGCTCCTTCGGGGTCGTACCACTGCCGTGGGGCGGCTCCGGCCGTCGGCCGGGTGAAGCGGTGCCGGAAGACCGTGTGGTGCAGGGCGACCGACCGCAGTGCCACCGCGAGCGCGGCACGGTCGACCACCCGTGCCGTCCTGAGGAGGACCGCCTGGTTCCAGTGCGACCGCTCGGCCGGTTCGAGATCGAAGAACCACTGCTGGACCGGGGCCAGGGGGATGGTCCCGGCAAGCCCGGGGTGCTCCGACGGTGACCGGGCCGGCACGCGCCGGGCGCCGTCTTCCCGTGCCGACGGCTCGCCGGGGTCCGGCCGGGTCGCCCCGCCGGTGTCCTCGGCCACCGCGGCGAGTTCGCTGAGCACGGGGTGGGTGAACAGCTGCCTGGGAGTGATCCGGATGCCCTCGTCCGCGGCGCGGGAGACGATGCGCAGGCCCGTGATCGAGTCGCCGTCGAGATCGAAGTAGTCGTCGTCCGGTCCGACGGAAGGGGCGCCCAGGATCTCCTTCCAGATGGTGGCGAGCCGGCTTTCCATCGAGGTCATCGTTCCGGTGTCGGCCGTGGCCGCCGCCTCGACCCCCATGGGGTCGGCCGAGGCTGCCTCCGGCGCGGGAGCGGTCCGCGCCGTCTTCGCGTTGCCGGCCACGGGCAGCCGGTCGACGAGCAGGTACTCGGCCGGGAGCATGTACTCGGGGAGTGCGCGGCGCAGCCCGTGGCGCAGCGCCGCGGCCGTGAGCCCGTCGCCGGTGCCGTCGTGCCCATCGCCGCCTGGTTCGACGTAGGCCACGGGCACGCCGTCCGTGCCGGGGACGACCAGCGCCCGGGCGACGGCAGGCAGGCGGGTGAGGGCCGCCTCCACCTGGGCCGGTTCGACGCGATAGCCGCGCACGGCCGTACGGTCGCCGATCCGGCCGAGGACCACGACGTCACCGTCGGGCAGGTAGTGGCCGGCATCGCCGGTGCGGACCGGTGACGGCCCTCCCGGCAGGGAGGCTCGCTGCCCGGCAGCCCGGGGTCCGGAGCCGGGCGGCGCGGCGGACGGGGCCTGCACCACGCAGATCTCGCCGACGACACCGGGGGGACACAGCCGCCCCGAAGGGTCGAGGACATAGCACTCGACGCCGGGAACGGGGCGGCCCACCGGTACGGGCAGGTCGTCGCGCAGCACATGCCGCGGAGCCTCGTGGGCGCGCACCACCGGGAAGGTGTCGGCGCCGCCGTACTCGTGCACGACACGCGTCCCTCCGGTCGCCGCGGTCACCGCCCGCAGCAGTCCGACCGGGAGGGTCTCACCGCTGATGGCGAGCGCCGCCGTGCGCGGCCTGCGTCCGGCCAGCGCGGGAAGGAGCGCGGCGCACTCCGTGGGGGTGAGCGCCACAAGGGCGAAGTCCCTCTTGGCAGTGAGGAGTTCGGCGAGTTCACGCGCACTTCCGCCAGCCGCGGTGAGTACCACGCGGCCCCCCGCGGCCAGCACGGCGAGCACCCGGGCCAGCATCCGGTCGGGTGCGAGGGACCCGTGTACGAGCACTCCGTCGAGGGAGCCGTACTGTTCCCGGAGCCACTGGGCCCAGGCCGCGAGCGTCCGGTGGTCCAGTACGGACTCGCGCGGCGGGCCGGTCACTCCCGACGTGCGCTGGATCACCGCGGGCAGGCCGCCGGCCGTGCTCTCCGGACCGGAGCCCAGCACTCCGGGCAGATCCGCGCCGGCGGCGGACGGTGGGTCGTCCACGCATACGACGGGCAGGCCGATCGCGCCGAGCCGGTCGCGACCCGATGCCGTGGTGATGACGAGATGCGCGCCGCCGCCCGCCGCGACGGCCCGAACGCGGTCGGGCGGGCTGTCCGCCCGGACGGGGTCGCAGGCCACGGAGGCCAGCATCGCGCCGAGGCCGGCGACGGCCAGGTCGGCGGAGGGCGGCAGCCACACCACGGCGACGGCGCCGGGCCCGGGGCGCGTGGCCCGGACGCGGTCGGCCAGCGAGCCTGCCCGGCGGACCAGTTCCCCGCGGGTGAGCAGTTCGCCGTCCGCCTCGACGGCCGTCACTTGCGGCAGGGCGGCGGCATGGCGGACGGTCTCCTCGGTCACCGTCCGCGGGTTCCGGGGGCCCGGCCCGCCGCGCGAGGCGGCGAGCAGTCGGTCACGGGTTCCGGCGTCCAGCACGTCGATCCGCCCCACGGGAGTCCGCGGGGTCCGCAGCACAGCCCGCAGCACGTTCTCGAACTGCCCCGCCAGCCGCACGACGGTCGGCTCCTCGAAGAGCTCGGTGCTGTACTCCCAGGCGATCGCCACCGAGTCGGACGCTTCGTACACCGACGCAGAGAGGTCGTAGACGACACCGCGCTGACGCAGCGCCATCGATTCCAGATCGAGCTCGCCGAGGCGCAGCGTCCGGCCGCTGCCGCCGGACAGGAACCGGCCGACCGCGAGCCGGGCTTCGTCGTGCGCCTTGTTCTGGCCGAAGGCCACCTCGACGAGAGGCGCGCGGCTCCGGTCGCGTCTGAGACCGAGCCGCTCCACGATCCGCTCGAAGGGCAGCGTCCGGTGTTCGAGGCCCTTGAGCAGACTGTCGCGGACCCGCCCCAGCAGTTCTTCGAACGGCTCGTCGGCGTCGATCGGCGTCCGGCAGACGACCGGGTTGACGAAGTATCCGAGCACATCCTGGAATTCACGCCGCTGCCGGTTGGTGGTGATGGCTGCCAGCGCGATGTCCCGTTCCCCGGTGCAGGCGTGCAGCAGAACGTGGAAGACGGCGAACAGCACGGTGTACACGGTGGTGCCGCGTTCGCGGGCGAACGCCTCCAGCTCCTTGACGGACTCCTGACCGAGGTCGTGGAAGTAGGTGGCGCCGTGCTGCGCCTGGACCACGGGGCGGGGCTTGTCCAGGGGGAGCTCCAGAGCAGGCGGCGGATCGCGGAGCACCTCCCGCCAGTAGGCCCAGTCGCGCTCCCCCACAGGCCCTTCGGCGGACCTGGCGTGCCAGCGGGCGTAGTCGGTGTAGGTGTGCGGCTGCGGGGGCCGGTAAATCTCTTCGCCGGTCACCGCCGCCGAGTAGGAGGTCTCGATGTCCCGCAGCATCGTCACCAGCGACCAGAAGTCGGAGGCGATATGATGGGTCGTCACCAAAAGGACGGGGCCGCCGTCGCCGGCGTCCGTGTAGAGCCGCACCCGCATCGGGTGCTCCGTCTCCAGGGCGAACGGCCGGAACGCCTCGGCGCTCAGCTCCCGTTCCATCTCTTCGGGGTCGAGTGCCGTCCCGATCACCTCGAAGTCCGCGCGGGCCCGGGCCGCCACGTGCTGGAACGGCTCACCGCCGCGCACCCCGAACGTGGTGCGGAGCACCGGGTGGCGGTCCACCAGGTCCTGGAAGGTCCGCCGGAGGGCGTCCGCCTCGCAGCCGGAGGTGATCCGGGCGGCAAAGCTCTGGTTGTACGCGGCGCTCTCAGGGGCGAGTCGGTCCGCATGCCAGATCGACAACTGGTTGGCGGACAGCGGGAATTCACCGCTGCTTCGCCCTTCGGCCGCCAGCGGCTCCAGCGCCTCGCCGGTCTGTTCGGCGAGCTGCCGGGCCAAGGCCCCGACGGAGGTGCCGGAGAGCAGGTCGTGCAGGGCGACGGCACGGCGGAGGCTGTCCTCCAGCGCCATCTTGAGCCGCAGCGCACGCAGGGAGTCCAGCCCCAGGTCGCGCAGCGCGGCTTCGGGGCCGTGCTCCTCGGGCACCTCCCCGGTCACGGCGGCCACGCAGCGCAGCACATGGCCCGCGATCAGCCGGGTGCGCGCCTCGAGGTCGGGCTCCGCCCAGATGTCGTCGGCGGCCGGCGGCCCGCCGGGCTCCTGCACTGCCGCGAGCAGGGTGGCGAGTGCGGCGCGGCGCGTCTTCCCGAGCGGGGTGCGGGGGATCTCCTCGACGGCCACGAAGCGCGCGGGCACCTTGTAGCCGGTGAGGTGTTCCTCGCAGTGGGCCGCGAGCCGGGTGGTGTCCAGGGCGCCGCGCGGCACCACGGCGGCGATGAGCAGATCACCGCCACCGGCCAGCGGCAGCCCGACCACGGCGGCTTCCGCGACGTCGGGATGGGTCTCCAGGACCTCCTCCACCTCGACCGGGTTGACCTTGTGCCCACCGGTGTCGATCAGGATGCGCTTGCGTCCGGTGACGTAGAGGCGCCCCTCGGGTGTGAGCCTGCCGAGGTCACCGGTGAGGTGGCGGCCGTGGACAGGGTTCCGCGTCGCCGCCTGTCCGGCGTATCCGGTCATCACCGAGCCACTGGTGACAGCGATCTCCCCGGTCTCGCCGGGCGGCAGCGGACGGCCCCGGTCGTCGAGGATCTCCACCCGGACACCGTTGAGCGGGCGGCCCACGGACTCGGGCACGACGGGGCCGGGGCCGCAGTCCCAGGACACGCTGCCCGCCTCGGAACTGCCGTAGGTCTGGCGCACGGGCACCCCGAAGCGCGCCAGGAAGCGCTCCTGGACTCCCGGGGCGAGGAAGTTGCTGCCGGACAGGCACAGACGTACCGACGAGAGGTCGGCCTCCCGGTCCGCGGGCCAGTCGGCGAGCGCCGCGAGGAGGTACGGAACGGCGGGGAAGACGGTGACCCGGTGCTCCTGCAGCAGGCCGAGGATCCTCTCGACGTCGAGTGCCGGAGCCCCGTCGGGGACGCCGCCCGAGTCCCGCGGTTCGACGAGGACCAGCGTGGCGCCCACGAGCACGGAGACGATCATGCAGCAGAACTGGCCGAGCGCGTGGAACAGGGGAACCGGGCAGAGGATCACGTCGTCGGGGGTGATCCCTGCCGTGGAAGCGATGTTGTCCGCTTCGGCGAGCTGGTTCCCCTGGCTCCTGCGGATGCGCTTCGGTTCGCCCGTGGATCCGGAGGAGTGGGTGAGCACCCAGGGGCCGTCGGACGGCTCGGGTGCGGTGGGGAAATCGCCCGCGGTTGGTACCCCTGCGACCGCCAGGGCGTCGAAGGCGTGGGCGCCCGGGCCGGTCTCGCCGACGACGATCAGTTGCGGCGCGCGGCGCCACCTGGCGCCCAGGTGTTCCAGGAGGGGCGCCCGGACGGTGTCCGTGATGACGACGGCGGGTTCGCACCCCGCCGTGCGGTCGAGGATCTCGTTGAACGTCAGATCCGGGTCGAGGGCCTGCACTTCGGCGCGCATGCCTGCGGTGGCGAAGTAACCGATCACGAATTCGGGGCAGTTGGGCAACACGATCAGCACCCGCTCGCCCGGTACCACGCCGAGCCGGCCGAGCCCGGCGCGCAGCCCCGCAGTCCGGTCGCTCAGTTCGCGGTAGCTGAGCCGGCGTTCGCCGAAGGCGACTGCGGTGCGGCTCGGATCACGGGCGACGACGGCGCGCAGTCTCGATTCGATCACCGGGCACCTCCGTCGCCCTCGCCCTGCCGCAGCTGTGCGAGGACGTAGTTCTCCACGTCACTGACCGTGCGGATGCTCTGGGCGCTCTCCTGGTCGATGGGGGGCAGGGCGTATTCGTCCTCCAGGGCGAAGGCGAGTTCCAGCAGAGCGAGCGAGTGGTAGCCGAGCGTCTCCACCAGGTCGGGGTCGGTCCCGTCGGCCGCACCAGCGTCCGGTGCCATGCTGATCACGATGTCTCGGATCTGCCGACGCATGTCTTCCTCGGTCCGCTGTGTCATGGGGTGGTCCTGTCTGTTGGTCCCGTGGGGTGTCCTCTGTCCGGACCGGCACACAGCGCCGGGGCGCCGGGTTCCGCCGGATGTACGCTGCGTCCGCTCATCGCCCGGTCACGACCTCCAGCAGGTGGGGGCGGGCGGAGGTGAGTGCCGCGCGCAGGGCGTCGGCGAGCAGTTCGGGCCGCTCGACCCGTGAGGCCTCACACCCCTGTGCGCGGGCGAGGCCGACGAAGTCCAGGCCCGGCAGGGCGGTGCCGACCGCCTTGCCGATGCCGAAGCGCTCGGCGAACCGGTCGACCGTCGCGTACGAGCCGTTGTTCACGACGATCACGGTGAGCGGCAGGTCCAGCTCCGCCGCCGACCACAGGGCCTGGACGGAGTACATGGCGGAGCCGTCGCCGACCACGGCGATCACCCGTCGGCCGGGCCTTCCGAGCGCCATGCCCACCGCCGCGGGCAGAGAGTGCCCCAGCGCTCCGCTGGCACAGGTGTAGAAGCTCTCCGGCCGGGTGTTGGGAAGGTACTCGCACATCACCGGGCGGCTGCTGGGCGCCTCCTCGACGATGACGCTGTCCGCGGGGCGCAGCCGGGCGAGCGTCTGCATGAGGAACGGCTGGCCGATGGTTTTGTCGTCCGGGGCCACGAGGCGTGGCTGTGGCCGCCGGGGCGGCTGCGCGCGCGCCGTCTGCGGGGCGTAACCGAGAAGATCACGTACACCCTGCCGGATGCTGGTCACCACCGAGGTGCCGACCGGGGTCCACGCCGCGGTCTGCGGGTCGTCGGTGAGCTGGAACAGGGCGGTGTCCGGGGGGAGGACGGGGCCGGCGCCGGCGACGTGGTAGGTGAACACCGGCGCCCCGAGGGAGAGGACGACGTCGTGGCCGGTGAGCTGCTCCACGATGCCCTCGCGCAGGGGTGGCAGGAATCCGGCGAAGAGCGGATGGTCCTCGGGGAAGGAGCACCGATGGGACATGGGCGGGGCCCAGACCCGGGCCCTGTGCTGTTCGGCGAGGGCCACCACGTCGTCGAAGGCCCGCTCCTGGTCGACCGCGGCGCCCACCACGAAGGCCGGCCGGGCCGCGCCGGCCAGCGCGCGGCCGACATCGTCGAGGCGTTCGGGGTCGCCGCGCAGGGCGGTGCTCACGGTGCGCGGCGCCAGGGGCTCCGCGGGGGCCGCCCAGTCGTCGGCGGGGACGGAGACCAGTGTGGGACCCTGGGGCGGCGTCATGGCGAGGTAGTAGGCGCGGGCGATGGCCGCCGGTACGTCCTGGGGACGGGCGGGTTCCCGGCTCCACTTGACGTACGGGCGGGGCAGTCCCACCGCGTCGTCGTTGAACAGGTACGGCTCGCCTCCCAGGAGTGAACGGGCCTGCTGACCGGCCACGATCACCAGTGGGGTGCGGTTGCGGTGGGCGGTGAAGAGGCTGCCCATCGCGTGCCCGACCCCCGCCGCCGAGTGCAGGTTGACCACGGCGGCGTTGTGGGTGGCCTGGGCGTGGCCGTCGGCCATGGCGAGCACCACGGATTCCTGGAGGCCGAGCACGTAACGGAAGTCGGCGGGAAAGTCGCGGAACATGGGTAGTTCGGTGGAGCCCGGGTTGCCGAAGACGGTGGTCAGGCCGAACGATCTGAGCAGGTCGAAGGTGACGTCGCGCACGGTCGGGGTGAAGTCGTCCGCCATGGACGGAACCTCCTGAGTACGAGGGGTACGGCGTGGTGCAGGTGCGGTCAGCCGCAGTCCGTCTTGGCCGCGGCCAGAGCGGACCAGACGCGGAACGGCGACAAGGGCGTGTCCGTCAGTCGTTCACCGATCTCGGGCACCGCGTCGGCGACGGCGTCGGCAACGGTCGCCGGGGGCGGGATGGCGCCTCCCTCGCCCAGCCCCTTGAACCCGCCGGGGATGATCTCGCTGGGGGTGACCCGGTCCTCGATGGTCACCGGCGGCACGTCACCGACGGACGGCAGGACGTAGTCGCCGTAGGCCGCGGTCAGTGGACGTCCGGTGGCGGGATCGTGCACGACCTCCTCCAGGAGGGCGATGCCCAGCCCCTGGGCGACTCCGCCGGTGATCTGGCCGGCCGCGATGAGCGGATTGACCAGGACCCCGCTGTCGTTGACGGTCCAGTAGTCCTCCACCGACGTCCGGCCGGTCTCCAGGTCGACGGCGACGGCCGCGCCGTGTGCGCTGTAGGAGTAGGTGAGGGCCGGCGGGTCGAAGTCGACCGACTCCTCCAGCCGGATCCGGTCGTGGTCGGGACGGCCCCAGCCCTTCCAGCCGCGCGAGGCGACCTCTCGCCAGGCGATGGTGGTGTCACGGCCGGCGACGCGGAACACGTCCCCGTCCATGGAGACGTCCGCCGGGTCGGCCCCGAGGTAGCCGGCGGCCAGCAGGCGCATCCGTTCCCGCATCTTCTCGGCCGCCTTCATCAGAGCTCCGCCGGCCAGCGTGAGCGACCGGCTGGCCTGCGAGGTGAGGTCCGAGTACGGCGAGGTGGCGGTGTCCCCCAGCTCGACCGTGATCCAGTCGAGTGGGACACCGAGGCGGTCGGCCGCGATCTGGGCGAGGGCCGTATCGATGCCCTGGCCGATCCCGACCACACCGGAGAAGACAGTGACGGTTCCATCGTGGTTGACGCGCAGCCGGGCACTCTCCCAGCCGCTCCAGTCGATGCCGAAGGCCTCCAGGAGCGCTGACGGTGCGAATCCGGTGATCTCGACGCTCGCGGTCACCGCGACCCCGCGCCGGAGCGTCGGGGTGGAGGCCTGCCGACGGTCCGCGCCGATGGCGGCGGCGCGCCTCAGGGCTGCCGGATAGTCGCCGCTGTCGTAGGTCAGCCCGGTGCGCGTCGTGTACGGCATCTCGCCCGGTCCGATCATGTTCCGGAGCCGCAGCTCGACCGGATCGAGACCGCGTTCCCGCGCGGCCTCCGTGACCAGCCGCTCCCGGATCCAGGAGGCCTCCTGCATCCCGTAGCCCCGGTAGGCGCCGGTGGGTACGACATTGGTGAACACGCCGGTCACCGTGGAGCCCGCCCGCTCGAAGCGGTACGGCCCCTCCAGCGCGAGGCCGGTCACCTGGAACGGGCCCGAGCCCGCCTGGATGGCGAACGCCCCGAGGTCGCCCAGGATGTCGGCGTGGACCGCCAGGAAGGTGCCGTCGTCGTCCAGGGCAAGACGCCCACGGGCCTGCTGTCCGCGCCCCTGGTAGGTCGCGGTGAGGTTCTCGGTCCGGTCCTCGATCCACTTCACCCGGCCGCCGAGCACCATGGCGGCCAGGCAGACCAGCGCCTCGTCGACGTACAGGGTGACCTTGCTGCCGAAGGAGCCGCCGATGTCGGGGGCGACGACCCGGACCTCGTCGGCGCGGAGCCGCAGCGCCGCGGCCAGTTCCCGCCGGACCACGTGGGGCGACTGTGTGCTGCTCCACACGGTCAGCCGGCGAGTGTGCCCGATCCACTCGGCGAGCAGCCCGCGTGGTTCGAGGGGGCTGTGGCTGACCCGCTGGACGCTCAGCCTTCGCTCGACGACATGTGGCGCCGTCCGGAAGATCTCCTCCAGTTCGTCGGCGGGGTCGCCGAAGTGGATCGTGCCGGCCACGTTGCTCCCGGTGTCCTGGTGGACCAGGGGTGCGTCGTCCGCGAGCGCCGCGTCGATGCCGACGACGGCGGGCAGCGGGTCGATGTCGATCGCGACGCGTTCGGCCAGGTCCTCCGCGACGGCGCGGCTGTCCGCCACCACCAGGCCGATGGGCTGGCCGACGTAGCGCACGATGCGCGCCTGCGGGTCGACGTGCAGGGCAGCCTGGCCGGGCAGCCGCCAGGAGGTGGGCAGCGGGTCGAGCCGCTCGGCGATGTCGTCGGGCCCGAGAACGAGCCGGGCCTCGCCGCCGGCCAGCACCGCCGTGGCGTCGAAGCGGGTGACGACGCCATGGGCCTCGGTGCTGCGGAGGACGACCGCGTGCAGGGCGCCGGTTTCGTCGATGTCGTCGACGTACCGGCCCTCACCACGCAGCAGCCGCGCATCTTGGATGCCGGGCACGGACCGGCCGATCACGGGTTCGGGCCGGTTCACCGGGCGTCCTCCCCGCCCTGCCAGTGCCGCTCCACGGCGGAGCGGATCCCGGCGTATCCGGTGCAGCGGCACACGTGGCCGTCGACGACGCTCTCCAGGGCATCCGCCGCGCACAGTCCGGCGCGCTCGGCGTAGTGCAGGCCCATGAGCAGGCCGGGGGTGCAGAATCCGCACTGGAGCCCGTGCTCGGCCATCATCGCCCGCTGCAGAGCGTTCAGTTCGCCGTCGGGTGCGAGCCCCTCCACGGTCTCGACGTTCTTGCTGTCCGCCTGGAAGGCCAGCATCAGGCAGGAGCGGACGGGCTCGCCGTCGACCAGCACGGTGCACGCTCCGCACACGCCCTGTTCGCATCCGACGTGCGTGCCGGTCAGCCCCAGGGAGTGGCGCAGGAAGTCGCTCAACAGCGTGCGGGCCTCCGCGGGAGCCGACCGCACCGTTCCGTTGACGGTGAGGGTGATGTCCTGGAATCTCATGCGGCGTTCCTCTCGGGCACAAGACGGGTGACCGCCCGGCGCAGAGCGGTGCGCAGCATGTCGGTTCGGTAGGCGGCGCTTCCGTGGAGGTCGCCCGGCGGGTCGGCGGCGGCGGACGCGGCGTCGAGGACGCCGCTGAGGGACGTTCCCCGCGGCTGTCCGACCAGTGCGCGTTCCGCCTCTCGCAGCCGCACCGGCCGGTCGGCGATGCCGGAGGCCGCGAGGCGGGCCTGTACGACGACCGGCCCCTCGACGGCGACGGCAAGGCACACCCCGACAAGGGGCCGCCCCGCGCTGCCGCGCCGGGACACCTCCTCGAAGCGGTGGCGGAATCCGGGTCGGCGCGGGATCGCCACCGCGGTGAGCAGCTCGCCGGGCCGGCGCGCGGTGAGGTGCGGCCCCTGGAAGAAGTCCTCGGCGTCGACTGTCCGCGCTCCCTGGGTGCTGTGCAGGGTGAGCCGGGCACCGAGGGCGACCACGCACGCGGGCAGCTGCCCCGCGGGGTCCGCGTGGCAGAGCGAGCCGCCCAGCGTGCTGCGGTGGCGTATCTGCCGGTGGGCCACGAGGCCGGCGGTGTGGGCGAGGACGGGGAGGGCCGCGGTCAGGGCGGGATCGGCCTCCACGTCACTGAGCCTGGTCATCGCGCCGACGCGTACGGAGTCGGCGGTGACCCGGATGCCCGCGAGCCCGGCGACCCGGTTGAGGTCGACCACGGTGGCCGGCCTGACACGCCGCTGGTTCAGCAGGGGAACCAGGCTCTGTCCGCCGGCCAGCGGCACCGCGGGCCGGTCGGCGCCGGCCAGGAGCGCGAGGGCTTCGTCGAGGGTCCGGGGCGCCTGGTAGTCGAAGGCCGCCGGTTTCACCGCGCCTCCTCGGGGTCGGCGTCGGGAGAACCCTCTGTGCGCACCCGCACCAGTTCGACGGCCTGCGGCGGAGTGAGGTGGCACAGTGCGTCGAGTACGGTGGCGTCCAGCAGCACCACCGCTCCGGAGCGCTCCGATTCCAGTTTGAGCCGTTGACCGTTGCCCGTGGGGCTGACCGTCACACGCACCGCCGCCGACTCGCAGACGATCCTGCACAGTTCCGATTCCTGCCGCCCTGCAGAACTCCGGGCGAGTCCGCTCATGACGATCCCTTGCAGTCGTGGCCGCATCGGCCGTCAGAAGATGATGGAGAGCTGTTCATGCGTGGGCACTTCGATGTCGAGGAGCGCGCGCCGCCGCAGCAGGCGGTACGACCCCCCGCCGAGGTCGGTCACGATGTCCTGGCGGCTCGCGGTGACGGTCGCGCTCTCGCCCCGGCCCCGGTTCCAGGTGGCGAGCACACCGCACTCGACACGCCAGGTCCCGACCCGATGGGTGGCGAACACGCGGACAGGCCCGAGGAAGTGGCGCACGACGCCGCCGGGGCGGTCCGACCAGGCGTGCCTCAGGCCCAGGCGGCCGAGCTTGAGGGCGAACACGTGCTTCGTCGCCTCGAAGAGCATCGCCCGATCGCTGTGCCGGGACAGGTCCGGGTCCTCACGCAGCAGGGGCACCGGAACCTGGTAGAGGAAGTCGTCCTCCAGCAGGTCGAGCCAGTCCTGGTACTGGCGGTCGTCGAGCAGCGCCGACTCCTCCTCCAGGAACTCCCGCAGGGGCCGGTCCATCTCGCGGTGGCGGGCGCCTCGTCCGGGGAAGGGCTGCTGCTCGGGCAGCGGCCGCGTCGGCTCCGCCCGCGCCGTGCTCGCGTCAGTCACGGGGGGCCTCCATGAGTTCGGCCCAACGCCGGTAGAAGCCGCGCTGGTTGTGTTCGGAGAGGGTGAGGTGCTCGGCCCGGCCCGGACCGGGGAAGCCGGGGACGGGCGTCCCGAGCCCCATGCCGAGGGAGAGGTCGGTGGGCGCGTCGTCCGCGACGCTGCCGCCGATCGCCGCGTCGATCCGGGCGAAGTTCTCGAAGTCATCCATCTCGAAGAGGATTCCGCCGGCGGACTGCGACCGGGCCTGGAAGGCGTACGAGCGCCGCTTCCACTCCTCGCTCATCGACCTGGGAACCAGCGTCCAGTAGGTGCATTCGGTGTGACGCGCGTCGATCGGCGTGTGCACGCGCCAGACGAAGTACTTGGTCAGCGGATCGGTGTCGCGGCCGACGGCCCGGTCGTGCGAGACGCTCAGGAAGGCCGCGTTGGGGAAGACCGTGCCGTGCACGACCTCGCAGTGCGAGTTGAACCTCACCTGCTCCTCGGTCTGCGCTGCGGTGAAGCGCGGCCACTCCTCCGGCGGATAGCCGAGGTAGGCGGCCTGCGTGAGGTCGCGCTCGAACGTGGGGTTCGCCTTCTCGACGACGTATCCGGCGCGCACCGCATGACCCTGCGGGGTACTGATGTTGATGCCCATCAGGTCGAGTTCCCCCTTGCCGAGGGTTCCGTCGGCGAGGCTGCTGCCGTAGATGCCCTGCTCGAAGGCGGCTTGATGGGTCGTCTGCATGTGATAGCCGTCGCCGGCGAAGTTGTCCGTGGAGATCTTCCAGTTGCCCTTCACGACGGAGCGCTGCGGCGGCCCGTAGACCTCCCAGTCGCCCCCGGTGAGGTCGAGCATCGCGTCCAGGTACCAGCGGAAGTCGCCGAGGTACTCCTCCAGTGGAGGTGCCTGCTCGTTCCAGGTGGCGAAGATGAAGCCGCGATAGGCGGTGGCCCGGGCCCGCGGGAGGTCGTAGGCCTCCTTGCGGAAGTCCTGCGGGTAGTTGCTCCGGAGGCTCGGCACCCCGACGAGGCGGCCGTCGTTGGCATAGGTCCAGCCGTGGTAACTGCACCTGAAGTGAGCGGAGTTGCCGAAAGTCGCACGGCAGAGCTGGGTGCCCCGGTGGCTGCAGGAGTTCAGCATGACACTGATGCGGCCCTCCTCGTCGCGGGCGACGATGACGCCGTCGTCCCCCAGCCGCCGCACCGCGTAGTCGCCGGCGTCGGGCAGTTCGGACTCGAAACCGAGCAGCTGCCAGCTCGGCCGGAACACCCGGCGCATTTCCTCTTTCAGTACGTCTTCGTCGAAGAAGGCGCGGCGATCGAGCCGATACATCTTTTGCGCATCCTCCGAACGAGCTGCTTCCAGCATCCTGATCCCCCTTTTCCAGGCCGGCGGGAACGACGTTCACCTTCGACGACGCGAGAGGCTAGAGCCTCGGGCATCTGTCTGACCAGTAAGCAGTCGTGAACAGTCCCGCTGTTCAACATCGTTCGACGCCGTTGCCAGTGGGCCGCCGCTTCTGTTCTAGTCAATCGGCGCGCTTCCATGCCGCATTTTCCCCTTTGCAATTCTCCGAGACGGAGGAATCCCCTTGCCGACCCACGCCCTCTCTGCGGAAGAATTCACGCACAACGATCTGGAGTACATTCCGGACCCGTTTCCGTTCTACGAGAAGATGCGCAACGAGAGTCCCGCCTTCCGCTCGGACCGCATCTTCGGCGGCGCGTGGCTGTTCTTCGGTTACGAGGACTGCCTGCGGCTCATGAAGGACGAGCGCCTCTCGAACGCCCGGGCCGCGGTTCCGCTCTGGTTCCTGCCCGAGTCGCAGCGGGAGGAGTTCGCCGACATGATCGGCGTATACGAGCGCTGGCTCGCCTTCCATGACGGGAAGGAGCACACGGTGAACCGCCGCCAGGCCAACAACAGCTACCGGCCTTTCAGCGACGAGTGGCTCGAGCCACGCATCCAGGGCCTGGTGGACGGACTCCTGGACAAGGTCGACCCCTTCGGCTTCGACCTCATGTCCGAGTTCGCGTTCCCCCTGCCGGCCATGGTGATAGCCGATGTGCTGGGCGTCCCGGTCGAGGCCCATCCCGAGCTGACCCGCTGGACCGACGACATCGCCCACCTCTTCGGGTCGACGCAGGTCACCGTCGAGCACCTCAAGCGCACGCAGGCCAGCACCCGTGAGCTGACCGAGTTCCTGGCCTCCCCCGAGTGCGCCGAGAGCGCCGCCCGTCAGAACGGGCTGCTGCACACGCTGCGTACCACGGAGGTACACGGGCACCGCTTCTCGGAGCAGGACGTGGTGGCGCAGGCCGCGCTGTTGCTGTTCGCCGGCGTCGCCTCGATCCGGTACCTGATCGGCAACAGCGTTCACGTCCTCGACCGGTGCACCGCCGAGGAGCGGGACCTCCTGCAGACTCCGGCCGCCGTACCGGACGCGATCGAGGAACTGCTGCGCCTGTGCACCCCGGTGCAGTTCGTGGGCCGGGTGGCCCGCGAGGACATCCCCTACACCACCGCCGCCGGCGAGGAGATCGTGCTGCCGGCCGGACGCCCGATGATGCTGTACGTGGCGTCCGCCAACCGCGACCCGCAGCAGTTCTCCGAGCCCGACAAGCTGGTGCTCGACCGGCCGGCCCCCAACACCCATCTGACCTTCGGCGCCGGCCGTCACCTCTGCTTCGGAGACCCTCTGGTGCGCCAGACGATGCGGATCGCGCTGGCGACGCTGTACCGGCGGATGCCCGGGCTGCGCGTGCTGCCGCAGACCCTCAACTACAACAACAACCTCGGCTTCCACGGATTCACCGAGCTGCGCGTCCAGGACGGCAACGCGATCGCGGCTCCCGGGCCCGCGTGAGGTACCCCGACCCGCCCGTTTCCCCGAGGAGACCTTGATGCCCCTGCCCAGACTGTCCAACTTCGTGGACGGGAAGAAGACCGAGCCCCTCGACGACGGTTACGCCGAGCTGCTCGACCCGTGCACCGGGACGGCGAGCGCCCTCGCTCCCGTCAGCGGCCCCCAGGACGTCGACGCCGCGATGAGGTCGGCTGCGACCGCGTTCGCACAGTGGCGACGCACCACGCCTGCCGAGCGTCAGCAGGCACTGCTGCGCATCGCCGACGCCCTGGAGAGCCGAATGGAGGAGTTCGCCGAGGCCGAGCTCCTCGACACCGGGAGCACCGCGGCCGCCGGCGAGGCGCCGCTGATGGTGGACCAGCTGCGGTTCTTCGCGGGGACGGCCCGACTCCTGGAGGGCAGCTCCGCCGGCGAGTACTCCGCCGGTCACACCTCGTACGTGCGCAGGGAGCCGGTAGGCGTCTGCGCCCAGCTCGCCCCATGGAACTTTCCGCTGCTCATGGCCGTGCTCAAGAGCGCGCCGGCCATCGCGGCGGGGAACACCGTGGTGCTCAAGCCCGCCGAGACGACGCCCCGGTCGGCCCTCTTGTTCGCAGAGCTGGCTGCGGAGTTCCTGCCTCCGGGGGTCCTCAACGTGGTCTGCGGGGCCCCCGCGACCGGTCGGCTGATGGTGGAGCACCCGGTGCCCGCGATGGTGTCGCTGACCGGATCCGTCGAGGCCGGCATCGACGTCGCCCGTTCGGCCGCCGCCGACCTCAAGCGGGTCCATCTGGAACTGGGCGGGAAGACCCCGGTGGTCGTCTTCGCCGACGCCGACCTGGACGCCGCCACGGCGAAGATCATCGAGGGCGCGTTCGGCAACGCCGGGCAGGACTGCACCGCGGCCACCCGGGTGCTGGCCGACCGGGAGATCCACGACGAACTGGTGGAACGCCTCGCAGCCGCCGCGCGGGCCGTTCGCCCGGGCCCGCCGGCCGACCGGGCCGCGGCCTACGGACCGCTCAACAACGCCGCCCAGCTGGAGCGGGTGCGCGGCCTCGTCGAGCGTCTGCCGGAGCATGCCGAGGTCGTCGTCGGAGGGAAACAAGCGGGCGAGGCGGGATACTTCTTCGAGCCGACCGTCGTCAGCGGAGTCCGGCAGGACGACGAGATCATCCGTACCGAGGTCTTCGGCCCGGTCGTCACGGTCCAGCCGTTCGCGACCGAGGAGGAGGCGGTGCGGCTCGCCAACGGTGTGGAGCAGGGCCTCGCCTCGGCGGTGTGGACGTCCGACCACACCCGCGCGATGCGGCTCACCGGTCTCCTCGACTTCGGCACGGTCTGGGTCAACACCCATCTCGGCTTCCCCTCGGAGATGCCGCACGGCGGGTTCAAGCACTCCGGCTACGGCAAGGACCTGTCGATGTACGGGTTCGAGGCCTACACACGGATCAAGCACGTCATGCACCACGTAGGCGCGTAGCACGGTCGGCACGGACGAAGGCGCCGGAGGGGCTTCCCTCCGGCGCCTTCGCGCTGCTCAGGACCGGGTACGCGGCACCCCGGCGGGAAGGTCGCGCAGCTCCCCGCTTACCAGTTCGCACATCCGGCGCTCCCGGGTCGTCACGAACAGGTGCCCTCCCTCGATGCTGTACGAGGTGAACGGGCCGCTGGTGTGCAGGCGCCAGGCCGCCACGTCCGCAGCGTCGACCAGTGGGTCCGTGTCTCCGCCGAAGGCGCTGACGGGGCAGGCCACCTGCGTGTCGGAGGGGCGCCGATAGGTCTCGGCGGCTGCGAAGTCCACGTGCAGGGTCGGCAGGAACAGCTCCGCCAGTTCGTCGTCGTCCAGTGCTCCCCCCGGCTCGGGCTGGAAGCGGCGTACGGCCTCCAGGAACGGACCGGGCGCCAGCGTGTGCAGGCCCCCGTAGTGCAGCGGCCTGTGCGGTGCCCGGGATCCCGAGACGAACAGCCGGGCAGGGGGAAGGCCGTCCCGGGTGAGTCGCAACGCGGCCTCGAAGGCGATGAGCGCCCCCATCGAATGCCCGAAGAGGGCGTACGGGCGGTCGATGTCAGCGCGCAGCACGGGGACCAGGGCATCGGCGAGCGCGTCGACCGTGCGCAGCGGCTCTTCTCGAAGCCGCCGTTCGCGTCCCGGCAGCGCTACGGGCACGACCTCCACGGAGGCCGGGAACGCCCGGGCCCAGGGGCGGTACGCGCTCGCTCCCGACCCGGCCCAGGGCAGGCAGTACAGGCGCACCGCGGCTCCGTCGCGGTGGCGGGGCACCGTCAGCCACCCCCCTCCGCGCACTGTCCCCGTGCCCGAGGGGCCGATCGCCGCCATCTCAGGCCTCCCCGAGTTCGTGGAGCACACCGATCAGCTCCTCGACCAGCCGGCCGGCGCGCTCGGGCGTGAACCACCTGGTGGTGTGGGTGAGCAGGCCGTGCAGGGAGCGTCCGTCGTCGACCAGGGTGAGGAAGAGGTCCTGGTACTGCTCGGCGACGGCCAGGGACACGGGAACGGGTTCGACGTCGCGGTCTCCCGTGTCCAGGGGCATGTCGATGTAGTTGAACAGCACCTGACCGAAGTCGGCACCGGTTTCGAAGAGCGCCTCGATCGGCAGCGAGTGGGTGAGCCCGTCCAGGTAGGAGTCGCGGACGGCACCGAGGCGGTCGGCGAGGTCCTCGCTCCGGCGCAGGTCCAGCCGGAGCCACAGGGTGTTGGCGAAGAACCCGACGGTGCGGGCGAAGTCCCGGGTACCCCGGTTGGAGACGGACGTGCCGATCACGATGTCCGACCGACCGGTCATCCGCTCCAGGGCGACGGCCAGTGCCGTCAGCGGCACGACGGACGCCGGCGTGCCCGCGCGCGCGGCGGAGCGCACTGCGGCCACCGCGGACTCGGGGACGGTGAACGTGTGCTGCAGGCTGGGCAGGCTCACGGTGTTGCCGCCCCCGAACAGGGGCTGGGCGCCTTCCAGTCGTCGCTGCCAGTACGGGAGGTGCCTGGTGTCCTCACCGGCGCCGAATTCCGCGTACGGCCTGGTGGCCGGGAGCCGCGGCGGCTGGTGACCGTGTTCCAGCGCGCGGTAGCAGGCCAGCAGTTCGTCGGCGAGTACACCCATCGACCAGCCGTCGGTGTTGAGGTGGTGGACGACGAGCACCAGCAGCCACTCCTGGTCGGCGAGACGCAGCGCGTCGAGGCGCAGCAGCGGCCCGTCGGCGAGATCGAACGGCTCGCGGACCCGTACGCCGGCCTGCGGAAGGGCGTCCTGGACGGTGACCGCCCGTTCACCGCCCCGCAGGTCGGCCGTGCGGACCGCGACCCGGACATCGGGTAGCACCCGTGCGACCGGCCGTTCCCCGTCGCGTGGGAAGACCGTGCGCAGCGCGGCGTGCCGTTCGGTGAGCCACTGCAGACTCCGCTCCAGGAGGGGGACGGAGAGGTCTCCTCCCCAGCGCAGCAGTGTGTGCACGTTCAGCGAAGGGTGGTCGTGGGTGGCCATCCATTCCTGCGCGCGGGAGAGACCGGACGGCCCTCCGGAGGATTCCGGCCCGGTGTCCCGGGGGGCGGTGGCGGGGGCGGGC
>NZ_JARAYQ010000560.1:0-1241 GCF_033794505.1 Streptomyces sp. MB09-01
GGTGACGTCCTTCGGGGTGACCCCGAGCTCGGTCAGGAAGCGGGAGGGCTGGTCGCCGTCGTCGGCGGGGGCCTTGACGGCGGTGACGACGAGGCGGTCGCGGGCGCGGGTGGCGGCGACGTAGAAGAGCCGGCGTTCCTCGGTGAGGAGGGCGCCGGGGGTGAGGGGCTCGGCGAGGCCGTCGCGGCCGATGCGGTCGGCCTCCAGGAGGGAACCGCGACGGCGGAGGTCGGGCCACAGGCCCTCCTGGACCCCGGCGACGACGACGAGGGACCACTCCAGCCCCTTGGAACGGTGGGCGGTCATCAGGCGGACGGCTTCGGAGCCGGTGGCGCGGGCCGTCAACGTGTCGGCGGCGATGTCCTCCGCCTCCAGTTGTTCGAGGAAGTTGAGCGCGCCGCGGCCGCCGGTGCGCTCCTCGGCGCGGGCGGCGGTGTCGAAGAGGGCGCAGACGGCGTCGAGGTCGCGGTCGGCGTTGCGGCCGGCGGCGCCGCCGCGGCGGGCGCTGCGCTCCAGCCGCTGGGGCCAGGGGGTGCCGTCCCAGAGGATCCACAGGGCCTCTTCGGCGGTGCCGCCGCCCTGGAGCAGCTCGCGGGCCTTGCGCAGGAGCAGGCCGAGGCGCTGCGCTCCGCGGGCGTACGCGGGGTCGTGCGCGGTGAGCCGCTCCGGCTCGGCGAGGGCGCGCGCGAGCAGCACGTCGGAGGGCGCGGGCACCTTGACGCCGGCGGCGCGCTCCTCCTCCCGCAGCGCCCGGCCGAGCCGCCGCAGGTCGGCGGCGTCCATGCCGCCGAGGGGGGAGGTGAGCAGGGTGACGGCGGCCTCGACGGTGACGCCTCCGGCGGGGTCGGCGCTGTCGGGGCCCGGCGTCGCACCTCCCGCGGGGTCGGCGCTGTCGGGGCCTGCCCCCGGTCCCGCCTCGTCGGCCACGGCGGCACCCGTGCCGGCCCCGTCGGCTGCTGCGGCCCCGCCCGCTCCGGCGGAGCCGGGGACGGTCGCGTCGAGGCCCGGCCCCGCTGCCCGCTCGGCGGCGGCCCCGGCGGCGGCGTCCGCGACGGCCGAAGCCCCGGCGGCGTCCTCGTCGGCCTCGGCGGCAGTCGGCTCGGCCGGTGTGTCGGTGGTCAGGGTTGCCGTGGCCGAGCCGACCGCCGCCGAGGCCGCCGCGGACGCCGCCGGGGCTACGCCCGTCCCTGATGAACCACAGGGCCTCTTTGGCGGTGCCGCCGCCCCGGAGCAGCCCTGTC
>NZ_JARAYQ010000561.1:0-1233 GCF_033794505.1 Streptomyces sp. MB09-01
TCGTCACCGCCACCGCCGGCACCACCGACGCCGGACTCATCGACCCCCTCCACCACATCGCCGACCTCTGCGAGCGCTACGGCGCCGACCTCCACATCGACGCCGCGTACGGCGGCCTCCTCACCCTCAGCCCCCGCCACCGCGACAAACTCGCCGGACTCGGCCGCGCCCACTCCCTCACCATCGACCTGCACAAACTCGGCTGGCAGCCCGTCGCCGCAGGACTCCTCGCCGTCCCCGACAGCGCCCTCCTCGCCCCCCTCGCCCACCAGGCCGACTACCTCAACGCCACCGACGACACCGAAGCCGGCCTCCCCGACCTCCTCGGCCGCTCCCTGCGCACCACCCGGCGCCCCGACGCCCTCAAGATCGCCACCACCCTGCGCTCACTGGGCCGCGACGGCCTCGCCCGCCTCATCGACCGCACCTGCGCACTCGCCCAGCACCTCGCCGCACTCCTCGACGCCCACCCCGGCTTCGAACTCCACTCGGCCCCCACCATCAGCACCGTCCTCTTCCGGCCCACCCACGCCGACGACGCCCGGCTCGCCACCCTGCGCCGCACCCTCCTGCACCAAGGCCGCGCCGTCCTCGGCCGCACCCACGCCGACGGCCGCCTGTGGCTCAAAGCCACCCTGCTGAACCCGCACACCACCGCGGGGGACCTGGACACCCTCATCGCCCTCCTGGAAGGCAGCACCCACCGATGACCGCCCAGCTCGATGCCCCCCACGACCTCGTCGGAATCGGCATCGGCCCCTTCAACCTGTCCCTCGCGGCCCTCGCCCACGGCCTGCCGCAACAAGGCGCGGGCGAACTCGCCACCGCCTTCTACGACCAGCGCCGGGACTTCCGCTGGCACCCGGGACTCCTCATCGAAGGCTCCACCCTCCAAGTCCCCTTCCTCGCCGACCTCGTCACCCTCGCCGACCCCACCAGCCCCTGGAGCTTCCTCAGCTACCTCAGGCACAAGGAACGGCTCTTCCCCTTCTACTTCGCCGAGCAGTTCCACATCCACCGCGCCGAATACGACGCCTACTGCCGCTGGGTCGCCGGCCGCGTCCCCGGACTCCACTTCGGCCACCAGGTCGACGCCGTCCGCTGGAACCCCGAACGCGACCTCTTCGAAGTCGACTTCACCCAGCTCGACGCCGACGGCGAAGCCGAAGCCCTCGGCCGCACCTACACCCGCCACCTCGCCCTCGGCATCGGCACCGCCCCCTACATCCCCGA
>NZ_JARAYQ010000562.1:0-1221 GCF_033794505.1 Streptomyces sp. MB09-01
CGACACCCACGGCAACGTGGTCGTCGTCTCCACCCGCGACTGCTCCCTGCAGCGCCGCCACCAGAAGCTGGTCGAGGAGGCCCCCGCGCCGTTCCTGACGGACGTGCAGGTGAAACACCTGTACGCCGCTTCGAAGGCGATCCTGAAGGAGGCCGGCTACGTCGGCGCGGGAACCTGCGAGTTCCTGGTCGGCGCCGACGGCACGATCTCCTTCCTGGAGGTCAACACCCGCCTCCAGGTCGAGCACCCGGTCACCGAAGAGGTCACCGGCATCGACCTGGTCCGCGAGATGTTCCGGATCGCCGACGGCGAGGAGCTCGGCGCCGCGTCGTACTTCCAGGAGGGCGACCCGGTGGTGCGCGGTCACTCCTTCGAGTTCCGCATCAACGGCGAGGACCCGGGCCGCGGCTTCCTGCCCGCCCCCGGTACCGTCACCGTCTTCAACCCGCCGACCGGCCCCGGCGTCCGTGTCGATGCGGGCGTCGAGGCCGGCTCGGTCATCGGCCCGGCCTGGGACTCCCTCCTGGCCAAGCTGATCGTCACCGGCGCCACCCGCGAGCAGGCCCTCCAGCGCGCCGCCCGCGCGCTGGCGGAGTTCGAGGTCGAGGGCATGGCCACGGCCGTGCCGTTCCACCGCGTGGTGGTGGGCGACCCGGCGTTCGCCCCCGAACTCACGGGCAGCCGGGACCCGTTCACGGTCCACACCCGCTGGATCGAGACCGAGTTCGTGAACGGCATCCCGCCCTTCGCCGCCCCCGCGGACGGGGAGGGCGACGAGGAGCAGGGCCGCGAGACGGTCGTCGTCGAGGTCGGTGCCAGGCGGCTGGAGATCTCCCTGCCGTCCTCGCTCGGCATGACCCTGGCCCGTACGGGTCCGGCCGCCGGTGCCAAGCCGAAGCGCCGTGCCACGAGGAAGGCGGGCCCCCGCGCCTCCGGCGACACCCTCGCCTCCCCGATGCAGGGCACCGTCGTGAAGGTGGCGGTCGAGGAGGGCCAGGCGGTCGAGGAGGGCGACCTGATCGTCGTCCTGGAGGCCATGAAGATGGAACAGCCCCTCAACGCCCACAAGTCCGGCGCCGTCACCGGGCTCTCGGCGGAGGTCGGCGGCGCCCTCACCTCCGGCGCCCCCGTGTGCGAGATCAAGAGCGGTCCCTGACCCCACCGGCCGGGCCCCGCGCCCCGCCGCCGACCTCCGCCGAGAGCCCGGTGACGGCGCCGGAC
>NZ_JARAYQ010000563.1:0-1217 GCF_033794505.1 Streptomyces sp. MB09-01
GTTCAGGGGGGTTTGGCGGGCGTGATGGGGAATCCCTGATTCCCGGCCGTCAGTTGCGCGCGGGCGGCGGCCAGTATGGTGGACGGGCCGCCGAGCTGCCCGCGCACGGTATGACGGGCGGCGGAGCCAACCGGGAGAACCTGCCTTGAGTCGTGAAACCGACAGTTCGTCCTCCGGGCCCAAGGGGCACGGTGGAGCCGCCTACCCCTCGGGGACGCCGCCGTATGGAACCGGCCAGCACCCGTCCACGACTGTGCCATCCGGACCTGGCGCGTCGACCGCTCCGGAGGAGAACCCTGTGACCTCGAAGCCGTCCACGCCCGAATCCGACGGGCCCAAGACCGAGACCACCCTGACGACCCGGATCCGGATCAACATCCCGGGTTCCCGGCCGATCCCGCCGGTGGTCGTGCGCAAGTCGATGGGCACCAACTCAGGCACGGCCGCCACCGCGCCGGAACAGGGGCCGCAGCCCACGGCCGAGCCGCCGCTCGCGCAGCGCCCCAAGCCCCAGCCGACGCGGATCGAGGCCGAGCGGGAGCCGGAGCCCCCGCGCGCCCAGGGCCCGGCCGAAGCCGAGGAGCCGGCCGCCAGCAACTGGTTCGCCCCCCGCAAGCCGGCCAACGCGGCGCCCGCGGCCCAGGCGCCCGCCGCCGCGCAGATGCCGCCGGCCGCGTCCGCCCCGCCGCCCCCGCTCGCGCAGCGGCCCGTGCCCGGCGCCGCGCCCGGCCCGACGCCGCCTCCGTCCGTGCAGGGCGGCTACGCGCCCCCGCCGCGCACCCAGGCACCGCCGGCGCCGGACAGCGCCTACGCGCCGCCGCGCACCCCGCCGCCGCCCGTGGCGGACTACGGCACCGGCTACGCCCAGGCTCCGGCGCCCGCACCCGCGGCCCCGATGCCCGGCGGCCCCGGCGTCGGGTCCACCCAGGGCTTCCCGGTCTACGGGAACGACCAGGGCGACGGCGGCCCCGTCACCGAGGCCTTCCCGGTCTACGGCAACGGGCCCGGCGGCCCCGCCGGACCCACCACCGGCGGCCCCGGCTTCGGTACCGGCCCGGTCGGCGGCCCCGTGGGCGGACCCCGCGTCGAGGAGGCGCCGAGCTGGCCCGGCCCCGAGCTGGACGCTCCGATGCCCACCCCCGTACCGGCCCCTCCTCGATGCGGGGGCCGCCCACGGGGCCTGCCACTTATCAACACCTCCTCGCCCACAAAAAAAG
>NZ_JARAYQ010000564.1:0-1179 GCF_033794505.1 Streptomyces sp. MB09-01
CGTCACGGGAGGTGACCTGTGATGCCGGGCGGGATGCGAGGTGGTTTCGGCCGGGAGTTGCGGACAGGGGGTGTCCGCAAGGAGGGCTAGTTTGTTGTCATGGCCTCCACGACGACGCATCCCGTACTCGGCACCCGCGCCCTGAACCGTGCCACGCTCGCCCGCCAGCTGCTGCTCAGCCGCGCCGAGATGTCCGCGGAGGGCGCCGTCACCCACCTGCTCGGGCTGCAGGCCCAGAACGTCAAGCCGCCCTACTTCCAGCTCCACGCCCGGCTCGCCGGCTTCCGGCCCGCCGAACTGGCCGGGCTCATGGAGTCGCGCGCGGTGGTCCGGATGGTCACCATGCGCTCCACCATCCACACCCACACCGCGCACGACGCCCTGACCCTGCGCCCGCTCGTCCAGCCCGCACGCGACCGGGAGGTCAACTACTTCCGGAAGGGGCTCGTGGGAGTGGATCTGGACCGGCTGGCGGAACGGGCCCGCGGCTTCGTCGAGAGCGCGCCGCGCACCATGGGCGAGATCCGCGAGGAACTGCTCCGCGAGTGGCCCGACGCCGACCCGCAGTCCCTGTCCGTCGCCGCGCGCTGCCGGCTGCCGCTGGTGCAGGTCACCCCGCGCGGAGTGTGGGGGCGCAGCGGGCAGGTCCGGCTCACCACCGCCGAGAACTGGCTCGGCCGGCCCGCCGGCGCGGCGCAGCCCGTCGACGACGTCGTACTGCGCTACCTCGCCGCCTTCGGTCCCGCCTCCGTCAAGGACATGCAGATCTGGGCAGGACTGACCCGGCTGCGCGAGGCCTTCGAGCGGCTGCGGCCGGGCCTGGTCGCCTTCCGGGACGAGAACGGCGTCGAGCTCTTCGACCTCCCCGACGCGCCCCGGCCCGACCCGGACACCCCGGCGCCGCCCCGCTTCCTCCCGGAGTTCGACAACCTCCTGCTCTCGCATGCCGACCGCACCCGCGTGGTCGCCCCCGAGATCAAGGGCCGTACCTGGACCGGGAACCAGGCCCACTGCACCCTGCTCGTCGACGGGTTCGTCGCCGGGCTGTGGAAGCTGGAGGGGGCGGCGCTCACCGTAGAGCTGTTCGGCCGGGTCTCGAAGGAGCAGAAGGAGGAGATCGTCGCCGAAGGGGAGCGGGTGATCGCCGGCATGGGGGAGGGTCAAGAGGCAAGCTTATAA
>NZ_JARAYQ010000565.1:0-1155 GCF_033794505.1 Streptomyces sp. MB09-01
AGCCGCAGCTCACCGACGCCCAGATCGACAAGGCCGTGGCCCGCCTCGATCAGACCATCACCGACCTGATGCGCCGCACCGGCGTCCCCGGCCTCTCCGTGGCCGTCGTCCACGACGACGAGGTGGTCCACCTCAAGGGCTTCGGCGTCCGCCGCACCGGCGAGCCCGCCAAGGTCGGCCCCGACACCGTCTTCCAGATCGCCTCCGTCTCCAAGCCCGTCTCCTCCACCGTCATCGCCGGCGCCTTCACCACCCCCGACGAGTGGGACCGTCACGTCACCCTCCCCGGCTTCGCCTTCAAGGACCCCTGGGTCACCGACCACGTCACGACCGCCGACCTGTTCTCCCACCGCAGCGGCCTGCCCGACCACGCCGGCGACCTCCTCGAAGACCTCGGCTACGACCAGTCGTACATCCTCGACCACCTGCGCCTGGAGCCCCTCACCCCCTTCCGCGCGAGCTACGCCTACACCAACTCCGGCCTCACCGCCGCCGCCGAGGCCGTCGCCCGCGCCAAGGGCACCACCTGGCAGAAGCTCAGCGCGGACACCCTCTTCAAGCCCGCCGGCATGACCCACACCAGCACCGAGTTCTCCGCCTACGTCAACGCCTCCGACCACGCGGCCACCCACGTCAAGAACCCGGACGGCACCTGGAGCCCCCGCTACGTCCGCGACCCGGACGCCCAAGCCCCCGCCGGCGGCGTCAGTTCCACCGCCCGCGACATGTCCCGCTGGCTGCGGCTCCAACTGGCCGACGGCACCCTCGACGGCAAGCGGATCATCCCCGCCGCCACGCTCGCCCGCACGCACGTTCCCCAGATCGTCTCTCAGCCGCCCACCTCCCCCTCAGGCCGCGCCGGCTTCTACGGCCTCGGCTGGAACGTGTCCTACGACGACTCCGGCCGGCTGCGCCTAAGCCACTCCGGCGCCTTCGAACTCGGTACCAACGCCAACGTCACGATGCTCCCCCTGGAGAAGCTCGGCATCGTAGTCCTCACCAACGGCGCCCCCGTCGGCCTGGCCGACGCCGTCGCCCTCGAGTTCTTCGACGTCGCCCAGCACGGCAAGGCCACCACCGACTGGCTGCCCCTGCTCGCGTCCGTCTACGCCCAGGAGGTCGACGAGGACCGGTCCCCCACCGACTACGCCCACC
>NZ_JARAYQ010000566.1:0-1147 GCF_033794505.1 Streptomyces sp. MB09-01
GTGGGGGCGGCGGGCGCCTTCGTGCGGGACGCGCGGGGCGGGGAGGTGCGCGGCGAGGTGTGGCCGGGCGAGTGCGTGTACCCGGACTTCACGGATCCGGCCGTGCGGGAGTGGTGGGGCGGGCTGTACGAGGAGCGGCTCGCGCAGGGCTTCGCCGGTTTCTGGCACGACATGAACGAGCCGGTGTCCTTCGCTCCGTTCGGGGACGCCACGTTGCCGCGGTCGGCGCGGCACGCTATGGACGGGGCGGGCGGGGACCACCGCGAGGGGCACAACGTGTACGCGCTGGGAATGGCGCGGGCGGGGTGGGAGGGGCTGGTGCGGCTGCGGCCGGCCGAGCGGCCGTTCCTGTTCTCCCGCTCGGGCTGGGCGGGGATGCAGCGCTACGGGGGCACGTGGTCGGGTGATGTGGAGAGCAGCTGGGAGGGGCTGCGGGCCTCGCTGGCGCTGGTGTTGGGGCTCGGGCTGTGCGGGGTGCCGTACTCGGGCCCGGACGTGGGCGGCTTCGGCGGTTCGCCGTCGCCGGAGTTGTACGTGCGGTGGCTGCAACTGGGGGCGTACCTGCCGCTGTTCCGGACCCACTCGGCGATGTGGGCGGGGCGGCGGGAGCCGTGGGAGTTCGGGCCCGAGGTGGCGGAGCAGGCGGCGGCGGTGATGGCGGAGCGGGAGCGTCTGCGGCCGTACTTCGTGACGCTGGCGCACCTGGCGCGGCGGACGGGTGCCCCGTACGTACGGCCGGTGTGGTGGGGGACGCCGGAGGAGCGGCGGCTGCGGGACTGCGAGGACGCGTTCCTGCTGGGCGACGCGCTGCTGGTGGCCCCGGTGCTGGAGTGCGGGGCGGACCGGCGGGCGGTACGGCTGCCACGGGGCCGGTGGTACGACACCGCGACCGGGACGGCGTACGAGGGCCCGTGCCAGATCCTGCTGGACGCCCCGCAGGGGCGGATCCCGGTGCTGGCCCGGGCCAACGCCCAGGCCTCCAGGGTCACCCAGTCAGCCCCCGCGCAGCGGACCGGCAGCAGGGTACCGGCCCTGTCCAGAGCCGGCATCTGCCCCTCCGCGGCGTCCAGCCGGGTCTGGCGCTGGACCTCGAAGCCAGGCCCGGGCGCGTGACCGTACACACTGTGTCTCGAACACAACTGATCCT
>NZ_JARAYQ010000567.1:0-1145 GCF_033794505.1 Streptomyces sp. MB09-01
CTGCGGGCCAACGCGGAACAGCTCGCCGGCTACTTCGGCGGCGGGCCTTGCGGGCGGCGAGGAGCCGGCCGGGGCGCAGCAGGGTGGCGAGGAGGCCGGTGATCTCGTCGACGGCCTGTCCGGGGGCCTTTCCGATGAGGTAGGCGAGGGTGCGCAGGACGGTGCCGAGGAGGACGCGCAGGAGCACGTAGGGCAGGGCGCGGCCGGAGCTGTTGGCGAGGATGGTGTAGACGGCGCCGGCCTTGTCGACGCGGTGCGGGCCGGCCGTGGTGCGGCCGGCGCAGTCGACGGTGCGGCGTTCGCGGGCGGAGGCCTCGGCGTGGCGCAGGACCGCGTCGGGGGCGACGAGGACGGTGTGGCCGGCGCTCTGGGCGCGCCAGCACAGGTCGACGTCGTCGCGCATCAGGGGCAGGCGCCGGTCGAAGCCGCCGAGGTCGTCGTAGACGTCGCGGCGGACCAGCATGCCGGCGGTGGAGACGGACAGGACGGGGCGGACCTGGTCGTGCTGGCCCTGGTCCTGTTCGCGTCTGTCGAGTCCGGTCCAGCGGCGCCCGCTGCGGGCGATGGTGACGCCGGCTTCGAGGAGCTGCTTCTTGTCGTACCAGCCGCGCAGTTTGGGGCCGATGACGGCGGCGTCGGGATTTTCCTCGGCGACGCGGAGCAGTTCGGTGAGGGCGTCGGGTTCGGGGGCGCTGTCGTCGTGCAGGAGCCAGAGCCACTGGACGGGTTCGCCGTGGGGGAGGTCGGGGAGGTCGTACGTGTCGTCGCGCCAGGTGCGGCTGACGGGGTCCCAACCGCTGGGGCGCTTGAGGTACGGGAGGTCCTCGGGGGTGAGGGTGCCCGCGCTCCGGGCGGATTCGTCCACGGCCGTACCGAATCCGGTGCGGCGGGCGAGGTGCAGGACCCGGTCGTCGCCGAGGGCCTCCGTGAGCAGCCGCGCGGATTCGTCGGCGCTGCCGGTGTCGGCGGCGATGTGGTTCTGCGCGGGGCGTTCCTGGCCGAGGAGGCCGGCGAGTGTCCGGGGCAGCCAGCGGGCGCCGTCATGGGCGACGAGGACCGCGGTGACGACGTGCCGGGGGAACTCGGGTGTGGCGCTGTCTCTTATAAACATCTGACCCTCCCGAAGACTAAAAAGGGTTTAATTC
>NZ_JARAYQ010000568.1:0-1144 GCF_033794505.1 Streptomyces sp. MB09-01
CCGTACACGGGGGAGTGCGCACCGCCCGTCGGCCCCTGCGTCGGCGCGTACGCCGGGTGGACCGGTCCGGAGGCCTGCGTGGGGGCGTACGCCGGCCGGGCCGGCTCGGGCGCGTGGGTCGGCGTGTACGAGGGCTGCGGAGGCGTCTGCGCGGGCTGCGGAGGCGTCTGCGCCAGCTGCTCGCGCCGCGCGATCTCCGCGGTGACCGGCGCGGGCAGCCAGTCCGCGAAATCGCGCAGCTCCCGGCCCGCCGACTTCCGGCACCACTCGGCGATCTCCGCGGGCAGCGGCCGCTGCGCGGCATCGGCGGCCAGGCACCGCTCCAGCAGGGGCCGCAGCGCGTCCGGGTAACCACTGAGGTCCGGCGCCTGCTGCGGGGTGTTGGCTATCGAGGCGGCGATCGAGATGCCCGCGCCGTCGCCGTAGGGGTGCCGGCCGGTGGCCACGACGGCGGCGATCAGACCCAGCGCGAAGATGTCGGTGGCCGGGGTGACCTGCTTGCCGAGCGCGTGCTCGGGCGACATGTACTGCGGGGTTCCGATGAACCCGCCGCTGCGGGTCAGCTGGGTGGTGTCGGTGGCCCGCGCGATCCCGAAGTCGATCACCCAGGGGCCGTTCGAACCGAGCAGGATGTTACTGGGTTTGAGATCGCGGTGCACCACCGAGGCGGCGTGTACGGAGTGCAGCGCCTGCGCGGTGCAGCCGATCAGCTGGAACACGGCGGGCAGCGGCAGCGGCCCGTGGGAGGCGAGAGCCTCGTCGAGCGGCAGACCCGGCACGAACGCGGTGGCCAGCCAAGGCTGTTCGCCACTGGTGTCGTGGTCGAGGACCGGCACGATGTGGTAGCCCTGCACACGGCGGGCCGCCTGCACCTCGTGCTCGAACCGGGCCCGGAAGTCCTGCTCCTGGGCGAACTCGCGACGGATGACCTTCAGCGCGACCGGCTGGTTGCCCCGGGTCCGGGAGAAGTAGACGGAGCCCATGCCGCCTTCGCCGATCTTGGCGAGCAGCCGGTAACCGGCGATCTCCTGCGGATCGTTCGGCCCCAGCGGGCCCAGCACGGCGCGGTCGGCGTTCGACATCCATTCCCCCTTGTTGATCACGAGTGGAGATCGTAACGGGCGTCCGCCCCCGCCCCGTGCCC
>NZ_JARAYQ010000569.1:0-1131 GCF_033794505.1 Streptomyces sp. MB09-01
GTTCATCGTGGGGGTTACCTCGACGGATGTCAGTCGTGCTGGCGGTTGCTGTGGGGGCGGGCCGGAGCTCACGGGAGCCGGGGCTCCGGGGGCATCAACAGCTGCAACAGCAACAGCGAACCTGGGCAGCGCACAGGAACCCACGAATGGGGGTCCGGGTGGCGACTGCGGGCGCTGACATGCGAACAAGGAGAACGGGTGGAGGGTCGGACTGTCAACCCAATGTCTGGTTTGAGGCAAAAGTTTCACCTCATCCGGTTGCTGTGCGCGGAGAAAGGTTTGTGCAGTCCGTGCCAGGGCACTTGGGGCTGTGTCATGGCTCGCACCAGTCGGCATCTAAACCAAGACGCGCCATCTCGTGACCGGAATGTGATCTGCGCCGCTTCTCCGGCCGGACCGCAACCCCGCCCGTGGGTGGCACGTGGATAACGGGTGAAGGCAGGAGTCTCGCGACACCTGATGCATGTGTCACGA
Organism: Streptomyces sp. MB09-01; assembly: GCF_033794505.1. Classification (NCBI taxonomy): domain Bacteria; kingdom Bacillati; phylum Actinomycetota; class Actinomycetes; order Kitasatosporales; family Streptomycetaceae; genus Streptomyces; species Streptomyces sp. MB09-01. The sequence continues at coordinate 475 of NZ_JARAYQ010000569.1, forward strand.
TTTTTGGCGATATGAACACTTTCTGCATACGCTTGGTTCCGCAGAGTGAATAAGAGGCCCAATAGCAGATCCCGGCTTGACTGCTCCGGAGCCACGCACTTGTAATTTCACTCGTGTCGTTACGTAGCGATCAGTAACGGCATCACCACGGGGACGCACAGACAGAGCGAGGGGCGCACATGACCGAGCTGTTTCAGGAACTGCTGGTCGAGGAGGCGGACGAGGAGCTCGGATGGCAGGAGCGCGCTCTGTGCGCCCAGACCGACCCCGAGTCCTTCTTCCCCGAGAAGGGCGGCTCGACCCGCGAGGCCAAGAAGGTCTGCCTCGCCTGCGAAGTCCGCTCCGAATGCCTTGAGTACGCCCTCGCCAACGACGAGCGATTCGGCATCTGGGGCGGTCTGTCCGAGCGCGAGCGCCGCCGGCTGAAAAAGGCAGCGGTCTGAAACGGCCGGGGTACCACCGGCCCGGCACCCACCGCACCACGCACGACATATCGAACGAACGAAAGACACCACACACAGCACGGCAAACGGTCCGCCTCCTGCACCTTCCCCGCAGGAGGCGGACCGTTGTGTTGCCAGCCGTTAGGGTGGGGCGCTGTCCAGCAGCCTCCGAGGGCACACCACCCCCGGACCCTCCCCCCGGCCGCGTCCGGAG
>NZ_JARAYQ010000056.1:0-37540 GCF_033794505.1 Streptomyces sp. MB09-01
CTCCTCCGCAGCCTCCTCTCCCGCCGAAGCCCCCGCAGCCCCCTACGTCGTCGTCCTCAAGGACACCAGCTCGCGCGCCCCGACCCGCGCCCTGGCCGCCGAGGCCGCGGACTCCGGTGACGAGGTCGGGCCGGTCTACGAAGCCGCCCTCAACGGCTTCGCCGTCCGCACCACCGCCTCGCGGGCCGCCGCCCTGGCCGCCGACCCCCGGGTGGCCTCCGTGGAGCCGGACGCGCAGTTCCACACGAACGCCGGCGACACCGCCGCCGCCCCCGCCGGCACGCAGCCGCAGGCCCAGGCGCACGCGCCCTGGCCGCTGGACCGCATCGACCAGCGCGAGCTCCCGCTCGACGGCTCGTACACGTACCCCACCAGGGCCGAGGGCGTCACCGTCTACATCGTCGACACCGGGATCAACACCCTCCACGAGGAGTTCGGCGGCCGCGCCCGGTTCGGCTACAACGCGGTGTTCCTCGGGAGCTCCCGCGACTGCAACGGCCACGGCACGCACGTCGCGGCGACCGTGGGCGGCGAGACGTACGGGGTCGCGAAGGGGGTCTCGCTCGTCGGGGTGAAGGTGGCGGACTGCCGCGGTTCCGGGAGCCTGTCGGCCATCCTCAAGGGCCTCGACTGGGTGGTGAAGGACGCCGCGAAGGCCCCGGAGACCCCGGCGGTGGCCAACATGAGCATGGGCGGCACCCCCAGCTACGCCCTCGACGCGGCGGTGATCCGGGCCGTGGCCTCCGGGATCACCTTCACCGTGGCCGCGGGCAACGACGGCGAGGACGCCTGCGGGGGATCCCCCGCCTCGGTCCCGCAGGCGATCACGGTCGGCGCGACCGACGCCGACGACCGGCGCGCGCCGTTCTCCAGCCACGGCCCCTGCGTGGACCTCTCGGCCCCGGGCGTGGGCGTCACCTCCGCCTGGAAGGACTCCGCCACCGCCACCGCCCGCGCCTCCGGCACCTCGATGGCCGCACCGCACGTGGCGGGGGTCGCCGCGCTCGTCCTGGCGGGCGGTACGGCGCGCACCCCGGCGCAGGTGACCGAGGCGCTGCTGCACAGCGCCGTGCCCGACCGGATCACCGCGCTCCCGGCCGGCACCCCGAACCTGCTGCTCCACCTCCCCGCCGACCGCTAGACCCCGCACACCCGGGCACCCCGACCAGTCGGTATCCGATGGGCCATCAGACCGTCCCTGATGGCCCATCAATTTCTGTGTGCTTCGGGCGAAAGCAAGTCATTGACTTCTCATCACCGCGACGCGTCAATATCGGCCACCGCATCGGCTCGGCCTCCCCCACACAGCGGGTGGGGGGAGGGGTTCGTCATGACGAAGGAGTCGCGACCCAGTGAGTACGAGAACGCTCAGACGAAGAGTGCTGGCCGGGGCGGGAGCCCTGTCTCTGGCCCTGACGGGCGGCGTGGTGGGCCTGGCAGGCTCCGCGCAGGCCGCGACCAAGACCACCGCCGTCTTCGAGAACTGTGACGCCCCGGCGCCGCAGCCGGACGGCTCGGGCAACCAGAACTGGACGGTCACCCTGCCCGACGGAGCCAAGGCCGGCGACGTCGTCCCGATCACGATCGACCCGGGCGCGAGCCCGCTGATCCCCGGCTTCTCCGTCACCACGGTGAACACGTCCAAGATCACCCTCAAGGTCGGGACGACCACCCAGGTGGTCACCAGCCCGCCCGAGACCGTCAGCGTCGTGGCCGGGCAGCCGCTCGACCCGAAGGCGTTCTCCGGAACGATCAAGATCCCGGACGGCACCGAGGGCACCACGGTCAACGTCGCCCTCGACCTGGCGGTGACCGACGCGGACCTCTCCGGTTCGGTCTTCACCACCACCTGTACCCCGGCGCCCCGCCCGAGCGCCCCGCTCGGCTCGGTCGTGGTCGAAGCCCTGCCCAAGGACCCGATCACGACGAAGCTGACGCCCAACAGCGGCCCGGCGGGCCAGGAGGTCGTCGTCAGCGGCGCCAACATGCCGCCCGGCCCCGTCACCTGCTCCGCCCTGCTCGCGGGCGCGCCGACCGGTGACAACGGCAACGGCACGGCGGACGCCGCCGGTGTGGCCACGTGCACCCTTACGGTCACCAAGAAGGCCGACGCGATCAAGATCAACGGTGCGACCACCTCCAAGCCCTTCGTGTTCGTGGAGGAGCAGGCCGGCGTCAAGAACCCGGTCGACGTCGAGGTCCTCCCCGGACCGCTGGCCCTCGGCCCGAGGGACGGCCAGCCGGCCGTCAGCTTCGGCTCGGTCACCATCAACGGCAAGGCCCAGTCGGTGGTCGGCGTCTTCAACGCCGCGACCGTCCAGGACTTCCGCGGCGGCTCGCTCGGCTGGGACGTGACGGCGACGCGTACGCCGTTCCTGAACCAGGCCACCGGCCACTCGATGGCGAAGGCGCAGATCGGCATCCAGCCGTCCTGCACCGTGACCAACCCGGACAGCCCGAGCACCTGCACCGCGGGCACGCCCGGCGCCATCTCCGACGTCCCGATGAAGGTGGCCTCCCAGGCCGCCGGCGGGGAGGAGCTGACCGGCGGCGAGTTCGCCGTCGGCGGCGCCGGGATGATCCAGCTTCCGCCCTTCATGTTCGCCGACACCTACCAGACGGTCGTGACCTTCTCGATCGCCTGACCCGTACGGCCCGCTCCTCCAGGGTGGTGCGGCGCTCCGACGCCGCACCGCCCCTTTCCCCTTTCGGCGCCGACTGGAGACCGCCCATGCGCACCCGCAGCAGGACGCGTAGCCGCACCCGCACCTCTCTCCACGGGCTGCTCCTCGGCCTGCTGCTCCTGGGCGCGGGCCTGCTCCCGGCCACCGCGGCGAGGGCCGCGGACAACGGCACCTGGGGGGTCTTCCCCACGCCCGCGGCCGGTGCGGCGATGACCGACCGCGCGTACTTCTTCCACCAGGGCGCGGCCGGAACCACCCTGGCCGACAGCGTGACGATCCTGAACTCCTCCGAAAAGGACCTGACCTTCCAGATCTTCGCCACCGACGCGGTGAACACCCCGGCGGGCGGCGCCTTCGCGCTGCTGCCGGTGGAGAGCAGGCCCGAGGACGTCGGCGCGTGGATCGCGCTGCCGCCGGCGACCGCGGGCACCGTCACCGTGCCGGCCAAGGGCCGCAAGGACATCCCGTTCACCGTGAAGGTCCCGGCGGATGCGACGCCCGGTGACCACGTCGGCGGGATCGTCGCCCTGAACACCGCCGTGGAGGGCGTGCGGCAGGACGGCAAGGTCCAGGTCGGGGTGAAGCGCTCGGTGGGCGCCCGGCTGTACTTCCGTGTACCGGGGCCGCTGACTCCGGGGCTGAGCGTGGAGGACGTGCGGATCAGCCGGTCGGCGCCGCTGCTGCCCTGGGTCAAGAACGCCCGCGCCACGGTCTCGTACGCGCTGGTCAACCGGGGCAACGTGGTCGTCGAGCCCAAGGTGACGGTCTCCGCCGAGGGCCTGTTCGGGCGCGAGGTGCTGGACCGGCCGGCCCGCGAGCTGAAGCTGACCCTGCTGCCCGGCCAGCGGATCGAGCTGTCCGAACCGTGGCCGGACGCCCCCCAGTCCGACTGGGTGACCGTCAGGATCACGGCGGGGGCGACCGCCCACCCCGACCTGGTCTCGCAGTCCGAGACCGACTTCGTCGCCGTCCCCTGGCCGGCCGTGGGCCTGTTCCTGGTCCTGGCGGGCGCCGGAGCCACCGTGTGGGCGCTGCGCCGCCGGCGCCGCGCGGAACACGAACAGGTGGAACCCGCCCCGGACTTGGCTCAGGCGCGCTGACCGGCGAAGGTGTCCCAGGGTGACGGTATTCGGCCATCACCCTGGGGCGGGGAGGCACCTTCGATGGAACGACAGCACGGCGACGCGGCCAAGGGCACGGGTCTGCTGACCCGCATCGAGCGCGCGCTGGGCACCGGCACCGCCGTCTACCTGCCGGGCGACGGCTGGATCCGGCTCACCCTCCCGCTCGACGACGGCGGCCCGGCGCCCGTCACGGTCGACGTGATCGCGGACACGGCCCGGGCACCGAGGGGGATCGCGTACCTGTTGCCCGGCGGCGGCCTGAACTTCGCGGCGGACTTCTTCACCCCGGGCGGCCCGGACGACCACAACCTCGCCCACGAACTGCGCCGCCGCGGCCTGCTCGTCGTCGGGGTCACCCCGCGCGAGGACGCGGCGACCGCTGCCGACATCACCGCCGAGTGGGGGCTCGCGGCGCACCGCCGGGACCTGGCCCGGGTAGTGGGTGCGCTGGACTCCGTACTGTGGCTGCCCTACCAGTACGCCGGGCACTCCGCCGGGGCCGCCCTCGCCCTGGACGCGGCCTCGCACGACACCTCGCCGCGGCTGCGCCGGGTCGTGGCCCTGGACACGACCGGGCCGTACACGGGCGAACCCGCGCTGCGGGCGGCCGATGCCCGGGACGCGTACGCCACCCAGCTCGCGCAGGGCGTCCCCATCGTCGATCCGGGACTCGCGGCCGTGATCGCCAAGGCGGTGGCCGATCCGGACGGCGTCTCCCCGGCTCCCTGGCCGCCGGACCCGACCCGGCGCTTCACCCACGCCGGGCTCGCCCACTTCGCGCTGATCCGCACGGCCGCCCTCCCGGGACCGGCGAACTGGATCTACGCCCAGGGGCACAGCGCCGGGACCTACGCCTTCGGCGCCACCCCCGCCGAGGACCGCTTCACCCTGAGCCGCACCCCGCTGGCCACCTGGCACGCGGCGACCGCCGCCCTCGGCAGCGGCCTCCTGCCGGCGGCCCTGATGCGGGATCTCGCCGCCGTCTGGGCGGGCGACGACGCCACGTACCGGATCGCCTGGGACCGCATCGCCGCCGAGGTCGTCTGGATCAACACCGAGCTGGGCCGCGGCGACCACCCCCGCGGCGCGGAACTGATCCGCGCGTCCGGCAACGACCGCGTCGCCTTCACGGTGGTCCCGGGCTACGGCCACGGCGACGCGGTCTGGAGCACGGAGGCGGCGACGGACGTCTGGTCGTTGCTCTGAAGCGCGGCCCGCCCCCCGCGGTGAGGGTTGCGGGGGGCGGGCCGGGCCTATGGCGCTCGTGCGCGGTCAGCGGTTGGTTCTCTGTGCTCAGTGCTCAGTGCTCAGTGGTTGCGGGGGAAGCCCAGGTCCACGCCGGCCGGCGCGTCCGAGGGGTCCGGCCAGCGGGTCGTGACGACCTTGCCGCGGGTGTAGAAGTGGATGCCGTCGTTGCCGTAGATGTGGTGGTCACCGAAGAGCGAGTCCTTCCAGCCGCCGAAGGAGTGGTAGCCCACCGGCACCGGGATCGGGACGTTGACGCCGACCATGCCCGCCTGGATCTCCAGCTGGAAGCGGCGGGCGGCGCCGCCGTCGCGGGTGAAGATCGCGGTGCCGTTGCCGAACGGCGAGGCGTTGATGAGGGCCACGCCCTCCTCGTAGGTCTCCGTGCGCAGCACGCACAGCACCGGACCGAAGATCTCGTCGCGGTAGGCGTCGGAGTCGGTCTTCACGTTGTCGAGCAGGGAGAGGCCGATCCAGTGGCCGTTCTCGTTGCCCTCGACGGTGTAGCCGGTGCCGTCCAGGACCACGTCGGCGCCCTGGGCGGCAGCGCCCTTGACGTACGAGGCGACCTTGTCGCGGTGGGCGGCCGTGATGAGCGGGCCCATCTCGGAGGTCGGGTCGTTGCCCGGGCCGATCTTGATCTTCTCGGCGCGCTCGCGGATCTTGTCGACGAGGGTGTCGGCGATGGAGCCGACGGCCACCACGGCGGAGATCGCCATGCAGCGCTCACCGGCCGAGCCGTAGGCCGCGGAGACCGCCGCGTCGGCGGCCGCGTCCAGGTCGGCGTCCGGGAGCACCAGCATGTGGTTCTTGGCTCCGCCCAGCGCCTGCACGCGCTTGCCGTTGGCGGAGGCGGTGGTGTGGATGTGGCGGGCGATCGGGGTGGAGCCCACGAAGGAGACGGCCGAGATGTCGGGGTGCGCGAGGAGGGCGTCCACCGCCACCTTGTCGCCGTGGACCACGTTCAGCACGCCCGCCGGCAGACCGGCCTCGCTCGCCAGCTCGGCCAGCTTGTTGGAGGCCGACGGGTCCTTCTCGCTCGGCTTGAGGATGAAGGTGTTTCCGCAGGCCACGGCCAGCGGGAACATCCACATCGGCACCATCGCCGGGAAGTTGAAGGGGGTGATGCCGGCGACGACGCCGAGCGGCTGGCGGATGGCCGAGACGTCGACGCGGTTGGAGACCGAGGTCGACAATTCGCCCTTGAGCTGGGTGGTGATCCCGCAGGCCAGCTCGACGATCTCCAGGCCGCGCGCGACCTCGCCCAGCGCGTCCGAGTGGACCTTGCCGTGCTCGGCGGTGATCAGTTCGGCGATCGCGTCGCGGTTGGCGTCCAGCAGGGCGCGGTAGGCGAACAGCACCTTGGTGCGGGCGGCCAGCGAGGACTGGCCCCAGGTCTCGAAGGCCTCCTTCGCCACGCGTACCGCCGCGTCGACCTCGGCGGCCGAGGCGAGCGCGACCTGCGTGGTGACCTCGCCGGTGGCCGGGTCGGTGACCGGGCCGTAGTTGCCCGACGCGCCCTCGACGGTCTTGCCACCGATCCAGTGGTTGACGGTCTTCATTGCCTTGCTCCTTCACAGATGGCGACGTCGCTGCGCGGCTTGCCGGTCGTACTCTTCACGGGCCCGGGCCGCCGCCTTGCGGGTCGCGGTCTCGGCCACAGGAACATCCCACCACGCCTGTGCCGGGGGTGGGCCCGACACAGTGTCGGGCGTTCGGGTCTGTGTGTAGACACATGTGGGACGCGTCGCCGAACGGGCCTCGGCGAGGGCTTCGCGCAGGTCACGTACGGTGCGGGCGCGGATCACGGACATCCCGAGGGAGGCCGCGTTGGCCGCGAGGTCCACCGGAAGGGGGTCCCCCGTGTACGAGGCGTCGGCCGACCGGAAGCGGTATCCGGTGCCGAAGCCCTCGCCTCCCACCGCCCCCGACAGGCCGCCGATGGAGGCGTAGCCGTGGTTGTCGAGGATCACCACCTTGATCGGGACGCCCTCCTGGACGGCCGTGACCATCTCGGTCGGATTCATCAGGTACGTCCCGTCGCCGACCAGCGCCCACACCGGCCGGCCGGGCGCGGCCAGCGCCACCCCGATCGCGGCCGGGATCTCGTAGCCCATGCAGGAGTACCCGTACTCCAGGTGGTACTGGTCCGCGGACCGGGCCCGCCACAGCTTGTGCAGGTCGCCGGGGAGCGATCCGGCCGCGTTGACCAGGACGTCGGTCCCGTCGACCAGCCGGTCGAGCAGCCCGAGCACCTGGGCCTGGGTGGGCGGGAGGTCCTCGTCGGGGGCGGACACGGCGTACGCGTGGTCGACGCGGCGCTCCCACGCGCTCTTGCGCTCCGCGTACGCCCTCTCGTAGGCGGGATCCACGCGGTACCCGGCGACCGCCTCCCGGATCTCGTCGAGCCCCTCGCGCGCGTCGGCGACCAGCGGCCGGGCGGCGAGTTTGTGGGCGTCGTACGGGTCCAGGTTGAGGCCGATGAACCGGACCGCCGGATTCTGGAACAGGGTCGCGGAGGCGGTGGTGAAATCGGTGAGCCGGGTTCCCGCGGCGATCACCAGATCGGCCTCCCGGGCCAGCTCGTCGGCGGTGGCCGTCCCGGTGTGGCCGATCCCGCCCACCTCGGCGGGGTGGTCGTACGGGAGCACGCCCTTGCCCGCCTGCGTGACGGCGACCGGGATCCCGGTGGCGTCGGCGAAGGCGGCCAGGGCCGCCTGGGCCTCGCTGTGCCGGATCCCGCCGCCGGCGACGATCAGGGGGCGCGCGCAGCCCCGTACGGCCTCGGCCGCCGCGGCGAGCTCGGCGCGGTCGGGCCGGGGCCGCCGTACGCCCCACACGCGCTCGGCGAAGAACTCCTCGGGCCAGTCGTACGCCTCCGCCTGCACGTCCTGCGGCAGCGCCAGGGTGACCGCGCCGGTCTGGACGGGGTCGGTGAGCACCCGCACGGCCTGCAGGGCGGCCGGGATCAGGGCCTCGGGGCGGGTGATCCGGTCGAAGTGGCGGGAGACGGGCCGCAGCGCGTCGTTGACCGAGAGGTCCCCCGCGTACGGGACCTCCAGCTGCTGGAGCACCGGATCGGCGGGCCGGGTCGCGAAGGTGTCCCCGGGGAGCAGGAGCACCGGGATCCGGTTGACCGTGGCGAGGGCGGCGCCGGTGACGAGGTTGGTGGCGCCGGGCCCGATGGAGGTGGTGACGGCGTGCGCGGAGAGCCGGCCGCGCTGGCGGGCGTACCCGACGGCGGCGTGCACCATGGCCTGCTCGTTGCGCCCCTGGAGGAAGGGCATGGCGTCCGGGCCCGCCTCCAGCAGCGCCTGCCCGATGCCGGCAACGTTCCCGTGCCCGAAGATGCCCCAGGTGGCGGCGATCAGGCGCTCCCTGCGGCCATCGCGCTCGGTGTACTGGCGGGCCAGGAAGCGTACGAGCGCCTGGGCGACGGTGAGCCTCACCGGATTGCCTCCTCGGAGGGGAAGGGGAGCCGGGGGTCGATGTCCTGACCGTCCCAGGTGCCGCGGATCCAGCCGTGGTCGGGGTGGTCCCGGATCAGCCACTCCCGGGTCTCGCCCGGCCCGGCCATCACGTTCAGGTAGTACATGTCGTGCCCGGGGGCGGCGATGGACGGCCCGTGCCAGCCGTCGGGGATCAGCACGGCGTCCCCGGTCCGCACCTCGGTGAGGACGTCGGTCTTCCCGGCAGGAGAGGGCGAGACCCGTTGGTAGCCGAGCCCGGGGGTGTCCCCGTGCGGGGCGATCTCGAAGTAGTAGATCTCCTCCAGGCGGGACTCCTCGCCGGGGTGGTGCTCGTCGTGCTTGTGGGGCGGGTACGAGGACCAGTTCCCGCCGGGGGTCAGCACCTCGACCGCGATCAGCCGATCGGCGGGGAATGCCCCGGCGGCGGCGAAGTTGTTGACCTGCCGCGAGCACTGACCCGCGCCCCGCAGCTCCACGGGCACGCCGCCGGCCGGGCCGTACCGTGCGGGCAGCCGTCGTCGGCACCGCGCCCCTGCGAGCGCGAACCGCCCGCCCTCTGCCGAGGAGACCTCCATGTGCGCGTCCCTGGGCACGTACGCGAAGTCGGTGGGCCCGCGGAACACCCCTTTGCGCCCCCTCAGTCGGAACACCTCCGGTTGACCGTCGGGGGCGCCGCCCCGGTCCTTCGGCCACTCCGGCGTTCGCGGAGCGGGGTGCGGGGCGGAGCCCCGGGCGTGGAGCCGCGCCGGCGATCGAGGCGCGAGGTCCGGGGCGGCGCCCCAGGAACGGACCTCGCAGCCGCCGGCGAGCGGGAGCACGATCCACTCCGACTCCCCGCACTCGTGCGCGTACACCTCCCCCGGCGCCAGGTCGAGGACGGCCAGCCTCGTCCAGGACATCCCCCACTCAGACACCACCGGCACGCCCCAGCACCTCCTCCACCTCGTGGGAGAACGGCATCGCGGTCGAGCACGCCAGCCGCGAGGCGACGATGGCCCCCGCCGCGTTGGCGTACCGCATCACCCGCTCCACCGGCCACCCCGCCAACAACCCGTGGCACAGCGCACCCCCGAACGCGTCCCCCGCCCCGAGCCCGTTCACCACCTGTACGGGAACCGGCGGAACCTCCGCCACCGTTCCGTCGCGGTGGACCGCCAGCACGCCCTCCGGGCCCCGTTTGACCACCGCCAGTTCCACCCCGGCGGCGAGCAGCGCCCGCGCCGCCGCGTACGGATCGGACTCGCCCGTGGCGATCTCGCACTCCTCGGCGTTCCCGACGGCCACCGTCGCCCAGGGCAGCGCCCGTTCGTAGTACGGCCCGGGTTTCTCGCGCCACAGCATGGGCCGCCAGTCCAGGTCGAACACCGTCGTCCCCGTCCGGGCCCTGGCCTCCAGCGCCGCCAGCGTCGCCGCCCGCGAGGGCTCTTCGCTCAGACCGGTGCCCGTCATCCAGAACACGCGGGCCGCCCGTACCGCCTCCAGGTCCACCTCGTCCGGGGCGATCTCCAGGTCCGGGGCCTTCGGCAACCGGTAGAAGTACAGCGGGAACCGGTCCGGCGGGAAGATCTCGCAAAAGGTGATCGGCGTGGGCAGGCCGGGGACCTCGGTCGCCCACCGGTCGTCCACGCCGAACCCCCGCAGTTCGGAGCGCAGGTACCCGCCGAAGGGGTCCGCGCCGGTACGGGTGATCACCGCCACCCGCCGGCCCAGCCGGGCGGCCGCGACGGCCACGTTGGCCGGGGAGCCGCCCAGGAACTTCCCGAAGGTCTCCGCCTCGGCCAGTGGTACGCCGGTCGTCAACGGGTAGAGATCCACCCCGATCCGGCCCATCGTGATCAGGTCGAACGCGAACGGATCGCCGGTGCCGGTCACAGTCAGTCCTCCCACTCGTCTCCCTCGTCTCCCGCCTAAGGTGGCCGCTATGACGTCCTCCCCGCCCGCGTTGACCCGTATCCGCATCGGTTCGGCTCCGGACTCCTGGGGTGTCTGGTTTCCCGACGACCCCCGGCAGACCCCTTGGGAGCGTTTCCTCGACGAGGTCGCCGACGCGGGGTACGAGTGGATCGAGCTCGGCCCCTACGGCTATCTGCCCACCGATCCCGCCCGACTCGCCGGGGAAACGGCCAAGCGCGGGCTGCGGGTCTCGGCCGGAACCGTCTTCACCGGACTCCATCACGGGCCCGCCGTGTGGGAGGACACCTGGGAGCACGTGTCGCGGATCGCGGCGCTCACCCAGGCCATGGGCGCGGCCCATCTCGTCGTCATCCCCTCGTTCTGGCGGGACGACAAGACCGGGCAGGTGCTCGAGGACCGCGTCCTCACCGCGGCCCAATGGCGTGAACTGACCTCCCAGACCGAGCGGCTGGGCCGGGAGGTCCAGGACCGGTACGGGCTGCGGATCGTCGTCCACCCGCACGCCGACACCCACATCGACACCCCGGAGAACGTGGCCCGATTCCTGGACGCGACCGACCCCGGCCTCGTCTCGCTCTGTCTGGACACCGGGCACTACGCGTACTGCGGCGGCGACAGCGTCCAGGCGATCGAGACCTTCGCCGAGCGGATCGGCTACCTCCACCTCAAGCAGGTGGACCCGCGAATCCTCGCCGAAGTCCTCGCGGAGGAACTGCCCTTCGGTCCGGCCGTGGGCCGCGGGGTGATGTGCGAGCCGCCGTCGGGGGTGCCCGCGCTGGAACCCGTGCTGGCGGCGGCCCAGCGGCTGGGCGTGGACCTGTTCGCGATCGTGGAGCAGGACATGTACCCCTGCCCGCCCGACCGGCCGCTGCCGATCGCCCGGCGCACCCGCTCCTACCTGCGCTCCTGCGGCGCCCGCTGACCACCCGGAGGGAACACGACATGACCAGCACGCTCGGCATCGCCGTCATCGGCACCGGGAAGATGGGCGCCGACCACGTGCGCCGGATCGGGCGGACCGTGGGCGGGGCCCGGGTGGTGGCCGTGGCCGACCCGGACGGGGACCGGGTCAAGGAGGTCGCGGGCCCCCTGGACGGGGCGAGTGCGCACACCGATCCGGCGGCCGCGATAGCCGCACCGGGGGTCGAGGCCGTACTGATCGCCTCCCCGGGGCCCGCCCACGAGGAAGCGATCCTGCACGCCCTGGAACGGGGGCTGCCGGTGCTCTGCGAGAAGCCGCTGACCCCGGACCCGGCGGGGGCGCTGCGCGTCATGGAGGCCGAACGGCGGCTGGGACGGCGCCTGGTGCAGGTGGGCTTCATGCGGCGGTTCGACGCGGAGTACGAGCGGCTGAAGGAGCTGCTGGACGCGGGCGGCATCGGACGCGCCCTCTTCCTGCACTGCCGGCACCGCAACGCCTCCTCGCCGTCCTTCTTCACCAGCGACATGCTGATCAGCGATTCGGTGGTGCACGAGGTGGACGCGGCGCGCTGGCTGCTGGGGCAGGAGATCACCGCGGTGACCGTGCTCTCCCCCCGGCCCACGGCGGCCGCCCCGGAGGGGCTGCAGGATCCGCGGCTGGTGCTGCTGGAGACCTCCGGCGGGGCCGTCGTCGACGTGGAGATCTTCGTCAACTGCGGCTTCGGCTACCAGGTGCAGTGCGAGGCGGTCGGCGAGGCGGGCAGCGCCCGGATCGGCGACGGCCACGCGATGGTGGTCCAGTCGGCGGGCCGGTGGGGCGGCGAGATCGCCCAGGACTTCACGGTGCGCTTCGCCGACGCCTACGACCGGCAGTTGCGGCGCTGGGTGGCCGCGGCCACCCGCGGCCGGGTGGCGGGTCCGGACGCGTGGGACGGCTACGCGGCGGCCGCCGTCTCGGAGGCGGGCCTCGCGGCCGCGCGCAGCGGCGTACGCACCCTCGTGGAGCTGGCGGAGCGGCCGGCGCTGTACCGCTGACCCCTCCCTACCCCGCAACCGACCCCTGTGCCGCATCTGTCACAGGGGTCCCCCGTGTGTCACGCATATCCGCCTTTCGCGGGTTTTCCGTCACAGGCGCTCGACAGCCCCTCCCCTGCCATCGCTCCGCGTCGTTCCCCGGGCACAACCCGAGTGATCGTCAGCGTCCATGCGCCGGCTCCTCCGACGGCCTCCCGGCCGACCCTGCCGCGTGGACCAGGAGGTGTCCCGCATGAGCGACCGACAGCTGTGGTCGTACAAGGAAATCGCTGCCCACATCCGGGTTCAGCCGGACACCGTGCGCTCCTACCGCAAGCACGGCCTGCTCCCCCCGCCCGACCACGTGGAGGGCGGCAAGCCGTACTGGTACGCCGACACCGTGCGGGCCTGGGTGGCCCGCCGCCCCGGCAACCGGGGCCGCCGCGAGGACTGACACGTCCCCGGTGCGGGGCGGGACCGCCCGGTCCCGCCCCGCACCCCGGTCCTCCCTGGCCGGCGCCGACGGCTCCCGGCTAGGCCGTCCCGGCGGGCACCTTCTCCGGCTCCGGCTCCGTCTCCGGCCTCGGCTCCGACTCCGGCTTCCGCTCTGCCACCGGCGGCAGGGACTCCCCCTCGCTCAGTCCGAACCTCTCGTGCAGTCTGCGCAGCGGGCCCGGCGCCCACCATGTGGCCTTCCCCGTCAGCTTCATGACCGCCGGGACGAGGAGGCTGCGCACGACCATGGCGTCCATCAGCACCGCCAGCGCGATCCCGAGCCCCAGCATCTTGGTGTTGGTCACCCGCGAGGACCCGATGGCCACCATCACCACGGCCAGGATCACGGCCGCTGCGGTGATCAGCCCGCCAGTCCGGGCCAGTCCGGTGCGCACGGCCCCCTCGTGGTCCCCGGTCCGGTCGTACTCCTCCTTGATCCGGGATATGAGGAACACCCCGTAGTCCATGGAGAGTCCGAAGGCGATGCAGAACATCAGGACCGGCAGCGTGGTCTCGATGTCGCCGGTGGAGGTGAAGGAGAGCAGTCCGGAGAGGTTGCCCTCCTGGAAGACCCACACCACCGCACCGAACATCGCCGTCAGGCTCAGGGCGTTGAGCAGGACGGCCTGGAGCGGTATGAGCAGGCTCCCGGTGAGCAGGAACACCAGCAGCAGCGTGGCGAGCACCACCACGGCCAGCGACACGGGCAGCTTCTCGCCGATCGCCTTCTGTGCGTCGACGAGCACCGCCGCCTCTCCGGTGACGGAGGTCCGGAAGTCCGCGTCCACCGCGCGCACCTCGCCGACCAGGTCCTGGGCCTGCTGCCCGACCGCCTCACCCTCGGTGGTGACCGAGAAGTAGGCGTACCGCGACGGGTCCGCGGAGCTCACCGGCCCCTCGACCCGGACCACCCCGGGCAGCTGGGCCAGGCCTGCCCGGTAGGCGACGAGCTCGGCGGGCCCGGCCGCGTCCTCGGCGAGGACGGTGAGCGTTCCGCCGGGGCTGCCCGGGAAGGCGTCCCGTATCTGCTGCTGGACCACGTGCGACTCCGCGGTCTTCGGCAGCTGCCGGTCGTCCACCGTGCCGAACTTCACGCCGAGGAAGGGCAGTCCGAGGAGCAGCAGTCCCGCCGTCGTGGCCACCGCGAAGACGGGAGCCCGGCGCATCACCAGGAGAGCCACTCGGGCCCAGCCGCGCCCCGGTTCGGCCGAGACCCCGGCCGGCCGGCCGCGCCGCCACAGCCGGCGCAGGTCCAGGGAGTTGACCCGCTCGCCGAGGAGCACCAGGGCCGCCGGAAGCAGGATCAGCGCGGCCCCCGCGGCGAGCAGGACCACCGCCACCCCGGCGTAGGCGAAGGAGCGCAGGAAGTACATCGGGAAGAACAGCATCGCCGAGAGCGAGACGGCGACGGTCAGTGCCGAGAACAGGACCGTGCGCCCGGCGGTGCGCAGGGTGGCCCCGACGGCGGCCACCGGGTCCCGTCCGGCGGCGAGTTCCTCGCGGTACCGGCGGACGATGAACAGGGCGTAGTCGATGGCGAGCCCGAGTCCGAGCGCGGTGGTCAGGTTCTGGGCGAAGACGGAGACGTCGGTGAACTCGGTGAGGCCGCGCAGCACCGCATTGGTGCCGAGGATGGCCACGATGCCGACGCCGAGGGGCAGCAGGGCGGCGACGGCGCTGCCGAAGACGAGGATGAGCAGGACGAGGGTGACCGGCAGGGCGATCATCTCGGCGCGCAGCAGGTCCTCCTGGATGGTGGCGGTCACCTCGCGCTGGACCGCGACCGGCCCGCCGAAGGAGACGCGCACCGGGCCGTGCTCGCCCCGGTAGTGCGGGACGATCCGGTCCAGCACCGTGGTGGTGGTCTTCTCGTCGCCCAGGATCCGGGCGGCTATGAGGGCCTGCCGGCCGTCCTCGGAGCGCAGGGCGGGCAGCTGCGTGCGCCAGTACGAGCCGACGCCGACGACTCCCTTCTCGGCGGCGAGCTGCGCGGTCAGCCGCTCCGCCTCGGCCGCGACGGCGGGATCGTCCACGCCGCCGCTTCCCGGGCCGGCATCGACGAGCAGCAGCAGATTGGGCTGGGAGGCCGGGAACTCGCGCTCCAGGGCCTTGGCGGCGTAGGTGGACTGGGCGCCCGGGTCCTCCCAGCCGCCGCTGCCCATCCGTTCGGCGGCGCCGCCGCCCGCGAACACGGCCAGGGCCGTGACCACCAGGGCGAGCAGCAGCGAGAGCCGCGGCCGGGCCGTGACGAACCGGGTCCACCTGCCGCCCTCCCCGGACGACGGCGGATTCTTGACTTCGGACATGGCTCGGTGTCCCCTTCACCGTGATTGCCAGGCCAAATAGACTGGCAAACACGAGCAGTCGCTCGCGTTTTTCCAGAATGCGAGCGACCACTCGCGTTTGTCAATCGCCCACGGGAAGCAAGGGATGGGAATGCCGGGGACACCGAAGGGCAAAACAACCGAAAACGGTGAAACCGCTGCGCCGCGCCGCCGCCAGGCGCGGGGCGAGCGCCGGGTCTCCCAGCTCCTGGCCGCCGCCGCCGGGGTGTTCTGCCGTACCGGCTACGCCGCGGCCAGCACCAACGCCATCGCCCGCGAGGCCGGCGTGTCACCGGGCACGCTCTACCAGTTCTTCCCGAACAAGGAGGCCATCGCGGTCGAGCTCGGCGGGCAGCTGCTCCAGCAGGCCCACGAGATGCACGGACAGGCCTTCCTGCCCGAGAACCTCCAGCGCCCCCTGCCCGAGCTGCTGGACGCCGTCCTGGACCCGGTCATCGCCTTCAACTGCGAGAATCCGGCCTTCTGGGCGCTCATGCACGGATCCGGCATCCCCGGCGCCATCGACCAGGAGCACCAGCAGCTGCACACCAACCTGCTCGGCCGGGTCGAGGGCGTGCTGCACACCTTCTGCCCGGAGGCCGGGCCCGCCGAGCTCACCCGCACCTCGAACATGATCCTGGGCATCTTCAAGTCCTCGCTGGACCTGATCCTGGCCCACGAGGGCGCCGAGCGGGAGGCGTACATCGCGGAGCTGAAGACCGTCCTGCTGCGCTACCTCGAGCCGATGATCACCGCGCCCCACTCCGACTGACCGCCCGACTGACCGCCCGACAGACCCCGGCAGACCCCCGGCGCCCCGCGGCCCGGGCGCGGTCGCGCGCGTCCGGGCCGCGCGAGGCTTCCCGGGTGACCCACATCCGCCATGTGCGTACTTTCCAGCCAGAGTGGCCAGTTTTCTGCGCGCGAGCGAAAGACTGGACCCCGAGGCTCGCTTTCATACCCCCCAGGGGTATAGTCTCGGAGAGTCGGGAGGACGGTGGAGTCGTCGGCCACCTCCTCCCGGTGACCGGACACGCCCCTGAAGAGGAGAACGACATGACCGCCGAGACGGACACCCAGACCACCACCGTCTACCGGGTGACCGGCATGACCTGCGGCCACTGCGAGGGCGCGGTGACCAACGAGATCTCCGCCCTGGCGGGCGTCAGCACGGTCAAGGCCGTCGCCGCGACCGGCGAGGTCACCGTGGTCTCCGCCGCACCGCTCGCGGACGAGGACGTCCGCGCCGCCGTCGACGAGGCCGGCTACGAGTTCGCCGGCCGGGTCTGAGCGGCGCCCGCTCCCCTCGGCAGCACCCGCGGCAGCCCGCACCACCCCAGCACCCGCGGTACCCCGCCGGGCCGTGCCGGCCAGCTCATACTGGACCCGTACGGCCCGGCCCTCCCCCTGGAGCCGGAACATGAGCAGCACAGTGCACGACGGACCGATAACGGCGGTCGAACTCTCGATCGGCGGGATGACCTGCGCCTCCTGCGCGGCCCGCATCGAGAAGAAGCTCAACCGGATGGACGGCGTCGAGGCCACGGTGAACTACGCCACCGAGAAGGCCCACGTCTCCTACGCCGGTGACGTGCAGGTCTCGGACCTGATCGCGACCGTCGTCAAGACCGGCTACACCGCCGAGGAGCCACCGCCGCCCGCCCTTGCCCCTGCCCCTGCCCCCACGGAGGACGAGGCCCCGGCGGCGGCGCCGGCCGAGGCGCGGGCCGAGGCCCCCGACGCGGCGCTGTCCGCGCTGCGCCAGCGGCTGCTGGTCTCCGCCGCGCTCGCCCTGCCCGTCGTGCTGCTCGCGATGGTTCCGGCCCTCCAGTTCGACAACTGGCAGTGGCTCTCCCTGACCCTCGCCGCCCCCGTCGTCGTCTGGGGCGGCCTCCCCTTCCACAAGGCCGCCTGGACCAACGCCCGGCACGGCGCCGCCACCATGGACACCCTGGTCTCCGTCGGCACGCTGGCCGCCTTCACCTGGTCGCTGTGGGCCCTGTTCTTCGGCCACGCGGGCATGCCCGGCATGCGGCACGGCTTCGCCCTCTTCACCGTTCAGGGGGGCGGCGTCGCGCGGACGGACGGGTCCACCGCCATCTACCTGGAAGTCGCGGCGGGCGTCGTCGCGTTCATCCTGCTCGGCCGCTACCTGGAGGCCCGTTCCAAGCGGAAGGCGGGCGCGGCCCTCAAGGCCCTGCTGGAGCTCGGCGCCAAGGACGTCACCGTCCTGCGCGCGGGCCGGGAGGTCCGCGTCCCGGTGGGCTCGCTCGCGGTCGGCGACCGGTTCGTCGTCCGCCCCGGCGAGAAGATCGCCACCGACGGCACGGTCGTCGAGGGCAGTTCCGCCGTGGACGCCTCCATGCTGACCGGCGAGTCCGTCCCGGTGGAGGTGTCCGTCGGCGACTCCGTCACCGGAGCCACCGTCAACGCCTCCGGGCGGCTGGTCGTCGAGGCGACCCGGGTCGGGGCCGACACCCAACTGGCCCGGATGGCCCGGCTGGTGGAGGAGGCCCAGACCGGCAAGGCCGAGGTGCAGCGCCTCGCCGACCGGATCTCCGGGGTCTTCGTGCCCGTCGTCCTGCTGCTCGCGCTCGGCACCTGGGTCAGCTGGCTGCTGGTCACCGACGACCCCACCGCCGCCTTCACCGCCGCCGTGGCCGTCCTGATCATCGCCTGCCCGTGCGCCCTGGGCCTGGCCACCCCGACCGCGCTGATGGTCGGCACCGGGCGGGGCGCGCAGCTCGGCATCCTGATCAAGGGGCCCGAGGTGCTGGAGTCCACCCGCCGCGTGGACACCGTGGTCCTGGACAAGACCGGCACCGTCACCACCGGCCGGATGACCCTCACCGGCGTCCACCCCGCCGAGGGCGTCGACGAGCGCGAACTCCTGCGCCTGGCCGGGTCCCTGGAGCACGCCTCGGAGCACCCGATCGCCCGCGCCGTCGCCACCGCCGCGGCCGAGAGGGCCGGCGCCCTGCCGGTCCCGGAGGGCTTCGAGAACCTCGCCGGCCTCGGCGTCCAGGGCGTCGTCGACGGACACGCCGTACTGGTGGGCCGCGCACAGCTGCTCACCGACCGGTCGATCACCCTGCCGGCCGGGCTCTGCGCGGCCAGGGCGGCCGCCGAGGCCGAGGGCAGCACCGCCGTCCTGGTGGCCTGGGACGGGGCGGCGCGCGGGGTGCTGACCGTGGCCGACGCCGTCAAGGAGACCAGCGCCGAGGCGGTCGCCCGGCTGCGGGCGCTGGGCCTCACCCCGGTACTGCTGACCGGCGACAACAAGGCCGTCGCCGAGACGGTGGCCCGCGAGGTGGGCATCGACGAGGTGATCGCCGAGGTGCTTCCGCAGGACAAGGTGGACGTCGTACGCCGCCTGCAGGCGCAGGGACGTACGGTCGCCATGGTCGGCGACGGGGTCAACGACGCGGCCGCGCTGGCCCAGGCGGACCTGGGGCTGGCCATGGGCACCGGCACCGACGCGGCCATCGAGGCCGGGGACCTGACCCTCGTACGGGGCGACCTGCGGGTGGCGGCGGACGCGATCCGGCTCTCGCGCCGGACCCTGGCCACCATCAAGGGCAACCTGTTCTGGGCCTTCGGCTACAACGTGGCGGCCCTGCCGCTGGCGGCCGCCGGCCTGCTCAACCCGATGATCGCGGGGGCCGCGATGGCCTTCTCCTCGGTCTTCGTGGTGACCAACAGCCTCCGGTTGCGCTCCTTCCGCTAGTGGATCTCCTCCCCACCACGCACACAGTTCCTTCACGGGAGACGCAGATCACAGTGACCGCAACGTAACCATCCGGGGTCGTCACGGGTCTAATGGGGCGGTGCAAAGAACGTCTTGGGGGACGTTCGACGGAAGCCCTGGGGGACTTCCGTGGCATCAGCCGGCCGGGACGCGTGCCCGCGGGAGGCTTTGAGCGGCCCTCCCGATCCGAACGGGTCCCGGCACACTGACGCCCCGACTCGGGTCCCGTGGGGGGAATCCGTTTCGGGGAAAGGAAAGCGCCCCGACCGCCGACCCGTGGGGGGATCGACGGCGGGGCGCTTTTCGTATGCCTGGGGGTACCTGCGTGGTACCTGCGGTGCTGCCCGCGCGGCCGCCCGCCGCGCGGTGGAGAGCCTCGGGTCAGCGGGACTCGGTCAGCGGGCCTCGGTCAGCGGGACTCGACCGGCACGAAGTCGCGCAGGACCTCGCCCGTGTAGATCTGGCGCGGGCGACCGATGCGGGAACCCGGCTCCTTGATCATCTCGTGCCACTGCGCGATCCAGCCGGGGAGCCGGCCGATCGCGAAGAGCACGGTGAACATCTCGGTCGGGAAGCCCATGGCCCGGTAGATCAGACCGGTGTAGAAGTCCACGTTCGGGTAGAGGTTGCGCGAGACGAAGTACTCGTCGGCCAGCGCGTGCTCTTCCAGCTTGAGCGCGATGTCCAGCAGCTCGTCGCTCTTGCCGAGCGCCGAGAGGACGTCGTGCGCAGCCGCCTTGATGATCTTCGCCCGGGGGTCGAAGCTCTTGTAGACGCGGTGCCCGAAGCCCATCAGGCGGACGCCGTCCTCCTTGTTCTTCACCTTGCGGATGAAGGCGTCGACGTCGCCGCCGTCGTTCTTGATGCCTTCCAGCATCTCGAGGACGGACTGGTTGGCGCCACCGTGCAGCGGGCCCCACAGGGCCGAGATGCCGGCGGAGATCGAGGCGAACATGTTCGCCTGCGAGGAGCCGACCAGACGCACGGTGGAGGTGGAGCAGTTCTGCTCGTGGTCCGCGTGCAGGATCAGCAGCTTGTCGAGCGCCGAGACCACGACCGGGTCCAGGTCGTACTCCTGGGCCGGGACGGAGAAGGTCATGCGCAGGAAGTTCTCGACGTAGCCGAGGTCGTTGCGCGGGTAGACCACCGGGTGGCCGACCGACTTCTTGTACGCGTAGGCGGCGATCGTCGGGAGCTTGGCCAGCAGCCGGATCGTCGAGAGGTGGCGCTGCTTCTCGTCGAACGGGTTGTGGCTGTCCTGGTAGAACGTCGACAGCGCGCTGACCACGGAGGACAGCATCGCCATCGGGTGCGCGTCACGCGGGAAGCCGTCGTAGAAGCGCTTCACGTCCTCGTGCAGCAGCGTGTGCTGGGTGATCTCGTTGCGGAACGACGCGAGCTGGTCGACGGTCGGCAGCTCACCGTTGATCAGCAGGTACGCGACCTCGATGAAGGTCGAACGCTCGGCCAGCTGCTCGATCGGGTAGCCGCGGTAGCGCAGGATGCCCTGCTCACCGTCGAGGTAGGTGATCGCGGACTTGTAGGCCGCGGTGTTGCCGTAGCCACTGTCCAAGGTGACGAGCCCGGTCTGGGCCCGCAGCTTCGAGATGTCGAAGCCCTGGTCACCGACGGTGCTCTCGACCACCGGGTAGGTGTATTCACCGTCCGCGTACCGGAGTACTACAGAGTTGTCGCTCACGTCATCCCTCACCGACGTAGTGCCTCTTCTTCGAGGTGCCCTGACTGCCTCTACCTTCCCCCATTTGGCGCAGGAGAGTGCACTCGGGGTCGGCGTTTGGTGCTTTAGACGGCACTGAGTGCCGTCAAGCTGCTCATCCTGCCCCCTCCGCACCGGTGGCGGAACCCCAAATGATCGATCATCTAGGTGATGTTTCCCACCGGTATCCGGCCGGACAGCCTGGGTGCCACCGCCGTGTACCTCCTGCCTGCGGAAACGGTACGCACCGCCTGGCCGAGGGCCTTGCGGGACCCGACGAGGACGACCAGTTTCTTCGCCCTGGTCACCGCCGTGTAGAGCAAGTTGCGCTGGAGCATCATCCAAGCCCCGGTCGTGACCGGGATCACCACCGCGGGATATTCACTCCCTTGGGAGCGGTGGATGGTGACGGCGTACGCGTGGGCCAGCTCGTCGAGCTCGGCGAACTCGTACCCGATCTCCTCGTCCTCCTCCGTACGCACCGTCAGGCGCTGTTCGTCCAGGTCGAGCCCGGTGACCACGCCGACCGTGCCGTTGAAGACGCCGTTCGCCCCCTTCTCGTAGTTGTTCCGGACCTGGGTCACCTTGTCTCCCACCCGGAAGACCCGGCCGCCGAACCGCTTCTCCGGCAGGTCGGGCCGGGCCGGCGTCATCGCCTGCTGCAGCAGCCCGTTGAGGTTTCCGGCGCCGGCCGGGCCCCGGTGCATGGGCGCGAGCACCTGGACGTCCCGCCGGGGGTCGAGCCCGAACCTGGCCGGAATCCTGCGCGCCGCCACGTCCACGGCGAGCACCCCGGCCGCCTCGGTATCCTCCTCCGCGAAGAGGAAGAAGTCCGGCAGCCCGTCCGTGATCGGCGGCACCCCGGTGTTGATCCGGTGGGCGTTCGTGACCACGCCGGACTGCTGGGCCTGCCGGAAGATCCGGGTGAGGCGGACCGCGGGCACCGGACCGCCCTCGGCCAGCAGGTCGCGCAGCACCTCCCCGGCCCCGACCGAGGGCAGCTGGTCCACATCGCCGACCAGCAACAGGTGCGCCCCCGGCGCCACGGCCTTGACCAGCTTGTTGGCCAGCAGCAGGTCCAGCATCGAGGCCTCGTCGACCACGACCAGGTCCGCGTCCAGCGGCCGGTCCCGGTCGTACGCCGCGTCCCCGCCCGGCTTGAGCTCCAGCAGCCGGTGCACCGTGGAGGCCTCGGCCCCGGTCAGCTCGGACAGCCGCTTCGCCGCCCGGCCGGTGGGTGCGGCCAGCACCACCTTGGCCTTCTTGGCCCGGGCCAGCTCGACGATCGAGCGCACCGTGAAGGACTTCCCGCAGCCCGGCCCGCCCGTGAGGACGGCGACCCGGCGGGTCAGCGCCAGCTTGACCGCGTCCCGCTGCTCGGGGGCGAGCGTGGCCCCCGTCCGCCCGGCGAGCCAGCCCAGGGCCTTCTCCCAGTCCACGTCCCGGAACGCCGGCATCCGGTCGTCCTCGGCGTTCAGGAGCCGGCGCACCTGCCCCACCAGCGACAGCTCGGCGCGGTGGAAGGGCACCAGGTACACGGCGGTCAGCGGGTCCGGCCCGCCCTGCGGATCGGGTACGGGCTCCCGTACGACGCCTTCCGGATCGGCGGCGAGCTCGGCCAGGCAGTCGATCACAAGGCCGGTGTCCACCTGGAGCAGCTTGACCCCGTCGGCGATGAGCCGCTCCTCGGGCAGGAAGCAGTGCCCCTGGTCGGTGGACTGGGACAGGGCGTACTGGAGGCCGGCCTTCACCCGCTCGGGGCTGTCGTGCGGGATGCCGACGGCCTGGGCGATCCGGTCGGCGGTGAGGAAGCCGATGCCCCAGATGTCGGCGGCGAGCCGGTAGGGCTGGTTCTTCACCACCGAGATGGAGGCGTCCCCGTACTTCTTGTAGATGCGGACCGCGATGGAGGTGGAGACGCCGACGCCCTGGAGGAAGACCATGACCTCCTTGATGGCCTTCTGCTCCTCCCAGGCGGCGCCGATCAGCTTCGTCCGCTTGGGGCCGAGCCCGGGCACCTCGATCAGCCGCTTCGGTTCGGCCTCGATGACGTCGAGGGTGTCGGTGCCGAAGTGCTCCACGATCCGGTCGGCGATCTTCGGGCCGATGCCCTTGATCAGGCCGGAGCCCAGGTAGCGGCGGATGCCCTGGATGGTCGCCGGGAGCACGGTCCTGTAGTTCTCCACGGCGAACTGCTTGCCGTACTGCGGGTGGGAGCCCCAGCGGCCCTCCATGCGCAGCGACTCGCCGGGCTGCGCGCCCAGCAGCGAGCCGACCACGGTGAGCAGGTCACCGCTGCCCCGGCCGGTGTCGACGCGGGCGACCGTGTACCCGCTCTCCTCGTTGGCATAGGTGATGCGCTCGAGCACCCCCTCGACCACCGCCAGTTGCACCGCACCGTTCGCCGCCATGACCCGAAGCTACCGGGTGGCGCCGACAGCGCGTCATGCCTGTGGACAGCGCGAAGGGGGTCCCGCCTCGCGGCCGGACCCCCTCACGGTTACCCCTCCCGTGTCGGACTTCCCGATCCCCCCAGATCCCTCCCCGGAAGTGCCGACGCAACATACGACCCGCAATACCCCCGCAGGGTTGCATCCGGAACCACAGCTTTACTTTTCCGTTACCGGACGCCCACTCAAGGTGCCATCGAATCACCGCAGAAGTGGCGTTTCCGGCATGAGCGAATCCTCCTCCAGGACGCCTCAGGCAAGCGGCGACGGGCCTCGGGCGCCCCGGCCTCGGGCGCGGCCCCCGGCACCTCCCCGGCCGCGGCGGACGCGGCGGTCTGGGCGACCTCCTGGGCCAGATCCTCGGCGGCGGCGAGAAGTAACCCGTTCGAGGGCCCGCGGCCATCCGGGCCGCCTAGAGTTGGCCCCATGGCTGAGAACGTGCGGCTGCGGGACCCGGAACCGGGCGACCTGGGCTGGATCGTGCAGCGCCACGGCGCGCTGTACGCCGCCGAGTACGGCTGGAACAGCGACTTCGAGGGCCTGGTCGCCCGGATCGTCGCGGACTTCGCCCAGGACCACGACCCCTACCTGGAGCGGGTGTGGATCGCCGAGCTGGACGGCCGCCCGGTCGGCTCGGTGATGTGCGTGCGCGAGGACGGCGCACCCGGCACCGCCCGCCTCCGCCTGCTCCTGGTCGACCAGGAGGGACGCGGCCGCGGCATCGGCACCCTGCTGGTCGACACCGTCGTCGCCTTCGCCCGCTCGGTCGGCTACCGCGAGCTGGTCCTGTGGACCAACGACGTGCTCACCGACGCCCGCGAGCTCTACCTGAAGGCAGGTTTCACCCTGATCGCGGAGCGGCCGCACCGCTCGTACGGAGTGAGCCTGACGGGGCAGGACTGGCGACTGCCCCTGCAGGAGGGCTCCCCGCGCTGACGCCCGAACCGACCCCCGTACGGTTCGAAGCGCGCGCGGGGGCGAGCGAGGTGAGCGCGACCCCGCCGACCAGGAGCACGGCCGCCAGCCAGCGCAGACCCGAGACGGACTCCCCCAGCACCAGGGCCGCCGAGGACATCCCGAACACCGGCACGAGCAGCGAGAACGGCGCCACCGACGAGGCCGGGTACCGGCGCAGCAGATAGCCCCAGGCGCCGAAACCGAAGACGGTGGACACCCACGCCACGTACCCGATGACGCCCACCCCGGACCAGTCCAGCCCCCGCAGCGCGGCCAGGTCCCGCTCGGGCCCCTCGAACACCAGCGACAGCGCGAACAGCGGCAGCACCGGCACCGTGCACACCCACACCATGAAGTTCAGGGCGTCGGGCGGCGAGGCCTTGCGGGTCAGCACGTTGGACACGCCCCAGCAGGCGGCGGCCGCGACGACCAGCGCGAAGCCGAGCACCGGCCCACCGGCGCCCCCGTCCGCAGCGGCCACCGCGATCCCGGCGAGCGCGACGCCCATGCCGAGCACCCGCACCCGGCCGGGCCGTTCGCGCAGGACCACCGCCGCCAGCACGGCGGTGAAGACGGCCTGGACCTGCAGCACCAGCGAGGACAGCCCGGCGGGCATCCCGGCCGCCATGCCGGTGAAGAGCAGCCCGAACTTCGCGATACCGAGGGCCATCCCGACCCCGAGGATCCACTTCCAGGCGACCTTGGGGGGCCCGACGAAGAACACGGCGGGCAGAGCGGCGACCAGGAACCGCAAGGCGGACAACAACAAGGGCGGAAAATGCCCGAGCCCGATCTCGATGACGACGAAATTGAACCCCCAGACGGCGGCGACGAGCACGGCGAGTGTGGTGTGTACGGGACGCATGGTCCGAGCATCGACCCCCGGATCATGTAGCACCAGCGCGAATCCCTTCCGCACTCGATGAAGCATTGCTTACGATAGAGACATGCTCGATCTCGCCCGGCTGCGCGCCCTGCACGCCGTCTCCGTCCACGGCTCGGTCGCGGGCGCGGCGGCCGCCCTCGGCTACACCCCCTCGGCGGTCTCGCAGCAGATCTCCAAGCTGGAGCGCGAGACCCGCACCACCCTGCTGGAGCGGCGCGGGCGCGGGGTCGCGCTCACCGAGGAGGCCCGCCATCTGGCCGACACCGCGCAGCAGTTGCTGGCGATCGTGGAACGGGCCGAGACCACCCTGGAGGAGCGGCGCGGGCAGCCGAGCGGGCTGCTGACGGTGGCCGCGTTCGCCTCGGCGGCGCGCGGGCTGATGCCGGGCGTACTGGCCGATCTGGCCCGCCGCCACCCGGCCCTCGAGGTGCGCCTCACGGAGGTGGACCCGCACCTGTCCGTCGACCTGGTGGCACGAGGCGTCACCGATCTGGCGGTGGCCCACGACTGGGACATCGCCCCGCTGCCCGCTCCCGAGGGGATCGAGCAGGCGGTGATCGGCGACGACCTCTGCGACCTGGTCGTCCCGGCCGGCCACCCGTTCACCACGCGTCGGACCATCCGGCGCAGCGACCTCGGCGGCGAGCGCTGGGTCTGCCAGCCGCCCGGCCGCGTCTGCCACGACTGGCTGGTACGGACCCTGCGGACGGCCGGGTTCGAGCCCGACATCGCGCACGTGGCCGAGGAGAACCACACCATCGTCGCCCTGGTCGCGGCCGGTCTCGGGGTCGCCGTCGTACCCCGCCTCGGCACCGGACAGCTCCCGCCGGGCGCGGTCGCGGTGCCCCTGGAGCCGGGCCCCGTACGCCGCCTGTACGCCCTGTGGCGCACCGGCGCCGCCCGCCGCCCCGCCATCACCGAGGCCGTGAAAACCCTCCAGTCCCACTGGCCGGCGTAAAGCCCCCACGGGAGCGGGACCGCACCGGGCCGTCCCCTCGTGAACTCCGCCGGCGACGGCGACAACCGGTCGTACTTGCCCAACACGCCCCCGCACAGCCGCCCCCGCCCGGAGGGCAACGGGTAGGGTCCGCCCCGTGCCGCCCCACGCCTCCCGCCGGACCCTGCTCACCGCAGCCGCCATGGTCGCCGTCACCGCCGCGGGGGCCGCCTCCGCCGCGCTCGGCACGCACAGCACCCCCGACGACCCGCAGTCCCCCGAGGGCCCGCCGGGCGGCCGGCCCGACCGCGCCCGCCTGGCCCGCTTCGTGGACCGGATGAGCCTCGACGAGAAGGTCGGGCAGCTCTTCGTCTCGCGGGCGTACGGCCATGCGGCGACCGACCCCGACCCCGCGGACGCCGAGCAGAACCAGACGCTGTTCGGGGTGCGCACCGCCGCCGAGCTGGTCTCCCGCTACCACCTCGGCGGGATCGTCTACTTCTCCTGGGCCCACAACACCCGCACCCCGCACCAGATCGCCGCGCTCTCGGTCGGCCTCCAGCAGGCCGCGCTCACCTCCGGCGCCCGGATCCCGCTGCTGCTCTCCACCGACCAGGAGCACGGCGCCGTCGCCCGGATCGGCGCCCCCGCGACGCTGCTCCCGGGGGCGATGGCGCTGGGCGCGGGCGGCTCCACCGCCGACGCCCTGCGGGCCGCGCGCGTCGCGGGCGCCGAGCTGGCCGCCCTGGGCATCCGGCAGGACTACGCGCCGGTGGCCGACGTCAACGTCAACCCGGCCAATCCGGTGATCGGCGTACGGTCCTTCGGCTCCGACCCGCACGCCGTGGCGGCCCTGGTGGCCGCCCAGGTGCGCGGTTACCAGGGCGCCGGAGTGGCCGCCACCGCGAAGCACTTCCCGGGCCACGGGGACACCGAGACCGACAGCCACGTCGGCCTGCCGGTGATGCGGCACACCCGCGCCGTCTGGGAGGAGCTGGACGAGCCGCCGTTCCGGGCCGCGGTGAAGGCGGGCGTGGACGCGGTCATGACGGCGCACATCGTCTTCCCCGCGCTCGACCCGTCGGGGGACCCGGCGACCCTCTCCCGGCCGATCGTCACGGGCATCCTGCGCGAACGCCTCGGCTTCCAGGGGGTGGTGGTCACCGACGCCCTCGACATGGCCGGGGTCCGCCAGAAGTACGGGGACGACCGCGTGCCCGTCCTGGCCCTGCTGGCGGGCTGCGACCAGCTGCTGAACCCGCCGGACCTGGGGCTCGCGTACCGCAGTGTGCTGGCGGCCGTCGAGGCGGGCGAGCTGACGGAGGCCCGGATCGACGAGTCGGTGCTGCGGATCCTGGAACTGAAGTCCCGACGGGGGCTGTTCGACGAGGCCTACACGACGACCGGGGCGGTGGACGCCACCGTCGGCATCCGCAGGCACCGGGACGCCGCCGACGAGATCGCGGCGGGCACGACGACCCTGCTGGCCAATCCCCGCGGGCTGGTGCCGATCGATGCGACCTCCGGACCCCGGCTGCTGGTCACGGGGACGGACCCGGCCTCCCCCACGGGTACCACGGGTCCCCCCACGGCCGTACTGGCGCGGGAGCTGACCGCCCTGGGCTGCCGGGCCACGGCGGTGCCGCCCGCCCGTGCGGTGGCCGCGGCGGCCGGTCACGCGGCGGTGCTGGTGTGCACGTACAACGTCCCGGAGGAGGACAATCCCCAACGCCGGCTGGTGACGGACCTGATCGCGTCCGGAGTCCCGGTGATCCTGCTGGCGGTCCGCAATCCGTACGACCCGGCCCGGCTGCCGGCCTGCGCGGCGGAGCTGGCGACGTACTCCTGGACGGACGTGGAGATGCGGGCGGCGGCCCGGGTGCTCACCGGGGCGGTCCGGCCCGCCGGCCGCCTCCCGGTCCCGGTGCCGGGCCGCTACCCGCTGGGCCACGGGCTGACGCGCTAGTTCCCGGCGTCAGCCCGCGGCACGGGCCCGGGGGCACGCGACCGTACCCCCGGCCCGGTCACGGCCGCAGCTGCGGCTCGCGCTCCAGGTCCTGCTGGTCGAGCTGCGCGTCGGCGGCCGCCAGCGGCGCCGCCTTCGACTCGTCGGCGATCGTGGCGGCCGGAGCCACCCCGGCCCACTGCAGGATCTTCGCGGTCGCGAGGGCCTTCTCGCCGTCCTGGAGCTTCGCGACGTTGGCCCCGTGGTTGGCGCCCGGCGCGATCATGACGTGGCTGTCGCGCACCCCGTACCCGAGGTGGAACGGCTCGGCGCCCCACGGGTCGTTCTGGCCGTACACGAAGAGCATCTGGTCGGCGTTGTTGCGCACCCACTTGTCCACGTCCGCCATGGCCCCCTGCTGGAAGGTCATGGGGATGTCCCGGGGCACGAAGTTGCGCGGCGGCTGGTAGCCGTAGCGGCTCAGGTTGCCCAGGTGCGGCTGCTTGATGTCCGGGGAGCCGAGCTGCGTGCCCGCCTGGTAGTAGTACGGCGTGTACGTCTCCAGGCCCTGGTCGGCGTAGGCGGAGAAGCCGGAGATCGCGTCGATGGTGTCCCAGATCTCCTGGTCGCTGGCGGTGGCGGCCGTCGGGACGGAGGCGCAGTCGGCGAGCAGGCTGTACTGCCAGAAGGCCCACACGTAGTCGAGGACGACGGCCTCGTAGGCCTTGTCGAGGTTGCCGACGGTGGTGAAGGTCCAGCCGTTCTCGGCCGCGGCCACGGCGTACTTGGCCTCCAGCGGCTCGCGGCGCACGAGCGCCTCGCGCTGCACCGCGTTCAGCTTGTCGCGGCACTCCTTGGTGCCGACCTTGGCGAAGAACCGGTCGTAGGCCGAGTCCTCCTTGTTGACGACGTCGTTCGGCGCGACGTACGCGACGACGCCGTCCATGTCGCGGGGGTAGAAACGCTCGTAGTAGGTCGCCGTCATGCCGCCCTTGCTGCCGCCCGTGGCCAGCCAGTTCTTCTTGTAGATCTTCTTCAGGGCGGTGAAGACGCGGTGCTGGTCACTGGCGGCCTGCCAGATGTCCAGGTTCGCCCAGTTGGCCGGGTCGGGCCGGGAAGGCGTGAAGAATCGATACTCCAGGGACACCTGGTTGCCGTCGACGATGGTCGTCGGCTCACTGCGGCGCGGGCTGGTGCTGACGTTGTAGCCGGAGGTGAAGAACACCGACGGCCGCGAGACGTCCTTGTGCAGAAGGGTCAGGCGCTGCTTGAAGGTGCCCTTCCACGGCTGCCGGTGGTCCACCGGCTGCTCGTAGTTCAGTACGAAGAAGCGGTAGCCGGGGTACGGCTTCTCCTCGATCAGGCTCATCCCGGGTATGCCGAGGATCTGGTCCTTGATGTCCGTGGCGGCCGACGGTTCCGCGGCTGTGGCCGCTTGCGCCGTGGAGCCGGCCGCGCCCACGGTGCCGATGAGCACCACGAGCGACAGCAGCCATCCGAGCGTCTTGCGCATTCACCCTCCCCTGAGTTCACTTCGGTCGCCGTGAACCTAGCCGGGGCAACACACCGGTGAACAGACCTAGTTGGGTCGTGACCTCAGCACAGGATCCAGCCGGAGGTGGCCGATCCGGCACCCACGCTGCCCCTTACGTACACGCAGCGGGTGATCGCGCCGACGGTGACGGGCCCGGCGTGACGGGTGAATCGCCCGGCTTCCCGGACGGGTGCCCCGCCGCGGGGCTGGATGCTCACCGCCATCTGCCGCCGCTCCCCGGGAACGCGGGCCACGGTCACCGCGCAGGCCTGGTTGCGGCTCTTGTAGACGCGCAACTCGCCCGTGTCGAAGGACACCGTCCTGGCCAGCCGGCCCCCGCAGCCGCCGGCCGCCGCCTGCGCGGGCGGCGCCGTGAACAGTCCGCCGGCACAGAGCCACAGCACCGTCGCGAAGACCCCCAGGGACGCGACCCTGCGGGCCCGTCTCCTCCATCCCTGCAACAACCTGTCCCCCGATCGGTCGTACGCACGGCACACGTACGCACGTACGACGCCCGAACCCCGCGGAAGGTTGCGGCGAGCAAGGACCTGGCGCGTCACACCGGACCACGGCGCGGCGGGCCGCGCCGGCCGCCCGTCCCTCGTACGAGTGCATCCACAACTCCCCAGTGCGAGAAGCGGAGTTCACGATCGATCGGGAGATTACGCTAGGTGATCACCACCCCCGCTCGCCGTAGCCGTGAAAGGCACCGCCATGACCGACGACCTGCTCGACCGCAAGCTGGAGCGCGCCTTCACGCACCTGGACGCCGACGGGAGCGGGGTGATCGACGCCGACGACATCTTCGCGCTCGGATCCCGGCTGCTGGCCGCCCTCGACGAGCCGGCCACCTCGCCCAAGGCCGATCTGGTGATGGGCGGTCTGGCCGACTTCTGGCAGGACCTGTTCACTGAGCTGGACGTCGACCGGGACGGCAAGGTCACGCCGGAGGAGTACAAGCGGGGCATGACACGGCTGTACGCGCAGGGCGGGGACGCCTACGACCGGTCGTTCCGGCCGATGGTGCAGGCGCTCCTGACGATCGTCGACGCCGACGGCGACGGGGTCATCAGCCCGGAGGAGTTCCACAGGGCGCAGGGCGCCTTCGACACGAAGCTGAGCCCCGCCGACGCCGACGCGCTGTTCCGGCGGATCGACGCGGACGGGGACGGCACCCTGACGGTGGAAGAGCTCCTCCGCGCGGTACGCGAGTACTACACCGGCACCGACGAGGACGCCCCGGGCAACCTGCTCTTCGGCGAACTCTGAGGTCCCCGCGGCCCCTCAGGCCACGGCGCGCTCGTCCTCCCCGACGAAGGTGCGCCACAGCTTGGCGTACCGGCCGCCGTGCGCCAGGAGTTCGGCGTGGGTGCCGTCCTCCACGACCCGGCCGCGGTCCATGACCACGACCCGGTCGGCGCGCGCGGCGGTGGTCAGCCGGTGCGCCACCACCAGGGTGGTGCGCTTGCCGGCGAGCCGGTCCGTCGCCTGGTTGACCTGGGCCTCGGTGGCCAGGTCCAGGGCGGCGGTGGCCTCGTCGAGCAGCAGCACGTCCGGGTCGACGAGTTCGGCCCGGGCCAGCGCTATCAGCTGGCGCTGGCCGGCGGAGAGGTTGCGGCCGCGCTCGGCGACGGTGTGCAGGTAGCCGCCCTCGAGGGTGGCTACCATGTCGTGCGCGCCGACCGCGCGGGCGGCGGCCTCCACCTCGGCGTCGCTCGCCTCGGGCCGCCCGTAGGCGATGGCGTCGCGGACGGTCCCCGGGAAGAGGTAGGACTCCTGGGGGACGACGCCCAGGCGGTGCCGGTACGCCGTCAGGTCGAGCTCCCGCAGGTCGGCGCCGTCGGCGGTGATCCGGCCGGAGGTCGGATCGTAGAACCGGGCCACCATCTTGACCAGCGTGGACTTGCCGGCTCCGGTCTCGCCGACGAAGGCGACGGTCTGCCCGGCGGGTATCCGCAGGCTGATCCCGGCCAGCGCCTCCCCCTTCTCGCCGCGCTCCTCCGCCGTCCCGTACTGGAAGCGGACGTCCTCGAAGGCGATCTCCCCGCGCAGCTCCGGCACCTGCCGGGGCTCTTCGGGGAGCGGGGTGGTGGTGGGCTCGCGCAGCAGCCCCTGGATGCGGCCCAGGGAGACGGTGGCCTGCTGGTAGCCGTCGAAGACCTGGGAGAGCTGCTGGACGGGCGCGAAGAAGAGGTCGATGTAGAGCAGGTACGCGACGAGCGCGCCGGTGGTGAGCGTGCCGGCCTCCACCCGCCCCGCACCGACGATCAGCACGGCGGCCGCGGCGCCCGAGGACAGCAGCTGGACGAAGGGGAAGTATACGGATATCAGCCACTGGCCGCGGACCCGGGCCTCGCGGTACGAGTCGCTGCGCTCGGCGAAGCGGGTGGCGCCGGAGCCCTCGCGGCGGAAGGCCTGGACGATGCGCAGGCCCGAGACGGACTCCTGGAGGTCGGCGTTGACCAGGCTGACCCGGTCGCGGGCGAGCTCGTAGGCGGCGACGGACTTGCGGCGGAACACGATCGTGCCGACGACGAGGACGGGCAGGGTCGCGAAGACGATCAGTGCGAGCTCGACGTCGAGGACGAGCAGGGCGACCAGGATGCCGAAGAAGGTGAAGACGGAGACCACGGCGGTGACGAGCCCGGTCTGCAGGAACGAGCTGAGCGAGTCCACGTCGGTGGTCATCCGGGTCATGATCTTGCCGGTCAGCTCGCGCTCGTAGTAGTCGAGGCCGAGGCGCTGGAGCTGCGCGAAGATCTTGACACGCAGGGCGTACAGGACGCGCTCGCCGGTACGGCCCGTCATCCGGGTCTCGGCGAACTGCGCTGCCCACTGCGCGACGACGACGGCGAGGGCGAGCCCGGCGGCCACCCAGACGGCGCCGAGCGCGGCCTGCTCCACGCCCTGGTCGATGCCGTGCCGGATCAGGATCGGCAGCAGCAGTCCGGCGCCGGCGTCCACGGCGACGAGGCCGAGGCTGATGGCGAGGGGCGCCCAGAAGCCGCGGAGCAGGCGGCGCAGGCCGTAGCTCTCCTCGGCGGCCACGGCGCGGGTCTCGTCCACCTCGGGTCCGTCGGTGGCGGGCGGCAGCGCTGCCACCTGCGCCAGCAGTTCGGGCGTCGCCGGCATGCCGGCGACGGCCCCGGCCATGGAGTGACCGGCTCCGGGGGCGGCGTTCGCGGCCGCGGGGGCCTGCCCGGTCTGCTCGTCCCGGCGCCGCCAGAGCTCGGGGGTGATCCCGGCCGCGACTCGGCGCTTGGCGTTGACCGGCTCGGAGTCGATCTCGGCTTCGAGCTCGATGTCCCGTTCGAGCTTGCGGTCGAGCTCGCGCTCGAACTCCGTCATCGGGGGGGCTTCCGGGGTCCGCGGCGAGCCGGCGCCGAGCGCGTCGGGGTCGGTGAGCAGCCGGCGGTAGAGCGCCGACCTGCTCTCCAGCTCCTCGTGCGTCCCGATGTCGGCGAGTCGCCCGCGGTCGAGTACGGCGATCCGGTCGGCCAGCGCGAGCGTGGAGCGGCGGTGGGCGATCAGCAGGGTGGTCCGGCCGGCCATGACGGAGCGCAGGGCCTCGTGGATCTCGTGCTCGACGCGGGCGTCGACGGCGGAGGTGGCGTCGTCGAGGAGGAGCAGCCGGGGGTCGGTGAGGATGGCCCGGGCGAGGGCGATGCGCTGGCGCTGGCCGCCGGAGAGGGTGAGCCCCTGCTCCCCGACCGTGGTGTCGTACCCGGCGGGCAGCGCCCGGATGAAGCCTTCGGCCTGGGCGGCGCGGGCGGCTGCCTCGATCTGCGCGTCGGTGGCGCCGGGGTGCCCGTAGGCGATGTTGGAGCGGATGGTGTCGGAGAAGAGGAAGGAATCCTCCGGGACGAGTCCGATCGCGGCGCGCAGGGAGGCGTAGGTCAGCTCGCGGACGTCGTGGCCGCCGACGCGGACCGCGCCGCCGTCGGTGTCGTAGAACCGCGGCAGCAGCAGCGAGACGGTGGACTTCCCGCTGCCCGAGGCTCCGACGACGGCGACGGTCTCGCCCTCCGCGACGGAGAGCGAGAACCCGTCGAGCACGGGCCGCTCGGGGGTGTAGCCGAAGCGGACGTCGTCGAACTCGACGGTGGCGGGCGCGTCGGCGGGCAGCTCGTGCGTGCCCTCCTGGATGGAGGGCTCGGTGTCGATGAGCTCGAAGACCCGCTCGACGCCGGCGCGGGCCTGCTGGCCGACGGTGAGGACCATGGCGAGCATGCGGACCGGGCCGACGAGCTGGGCCAGGTAGGTGGAGAAGGCGACGAAGGTGCCGAGGGTGACCTGCCCCTCGGTGGCCATCCAGCCGCCGAGGGCCAGCATGGCGACCTGGGCGAGGGCGGGTACGGCCTGGAGCGCGGGGGTGTAGCGGGAGTTGAGGCGGATGGTGCGCATCCGGCCGGCGAACAGCCGGCGGCTCGCCGCACGCAGCTTGCCGGTCTCCTGCTCCTCCTGGCCGAAGCCCTTGACGACGCGGACGCCGGTCACGGCCCCGTCGACGACGGTGGCGACGGCTGCGGCCTGGCCCTGGGCCCACCAGGTGGCGGGGAAGAGCTTCTTGCGGCTGCGCTTGGCGATGAACCAGAGGGCGGGGGCCATCAGCAGCGCGACGACGGTCAGCAGCGGGGAGAGCCAGAGCATGACGCCGAGGGATATCCCGAAGAGCAGGAAGTTCCCGATGGTCATGGGCAGCATGAAGAGCAGGCCCTGGATCAGCTGGAGGTCGGTGGTGGCCCGCCCGACGACCTGCCCGGTGGACAGCTCGTCCTGGCGGCGCCCATCGAGGCGGGCGATGGTGGCGTACATGTCGGTGCGCAGGTCGTGCTGCACGTCGAGGGCGAGCCGCCCGCCGTAGTACCGGCGTATGTAGGTGAGCACGTAGACGAGCAGGGCGGCGGCTATGAGCAGCCCGGCCCAGGGCCCCATGGACTTGCTCCGGTCCCCGATGACGTCGTCGATGATCACCCTGGTGACCAGCGGTACGAGCGCCATGACGGCCATGCCGGCCAGCGAGGAGCCGAGTGCGAGCAGCACGTTGAGCCTGTACCGCCAGGTGTAGGCCGCCAGCCGCTTGCCCCAGCCCTGTTTCTCCCCAGCCGCCGTCACGTGGTGCCTCCCCGTTAGTCCTGTCCTGCCGGAAGCGGCAACGCCCCGACCGGCGGATTTCATCCCGCCGCAACAATTCGAACGTGTACGCCGGGCGGCTCCGGCGCACGCGGGGAGCGCCCGTACGGGGGCCGGGCGGGTCACCGCACGCGCTGGATCGCGGTGCGCCCGCGGGGCGGTCCCAGGTTCAGCCGGGCGGCGCGGCCGTCCGGGCCGGGGCCGGAGACGGGGCGGCGTCCCCGCAGCCGTCCTAGACGTGCGTCGGGGCGAACATCTTGAGGAGCGCCGGGAGGACGACGACCGAGGGGCCCGGGGTGGCGAGGGCCTTCTTGAGGTCGGCGGTCAGGGATTCCGGGGTGGTCGTGGTCGCCGGGACGTCGAAGGACGCCGCCAGGGCGGCGAAGTCGGGGCGGGTGAGTTCCGTGGCGGTGGCGCTGCCGAAGGACTGGGTCATGTACTCGCGCAGGATGCCGTAGCCGCCGTCGTCCACGATCAGCCAGGTGACGTCGAGGTCGTGCTGGCGGGCCGTGGCCAGATCCGCGATCGAGTACATCGCACCGCCGTCGCCGGAGACCGCCAGGACGGGAGTGCCCGGTTCCGCGACGCAGGCGCCCAGGGCGGCCGGGAAGGCGTAGCCGAGGCCGCCCGCGCCCTGGGCCGAGTGCATGGTGTTCGGGTGCTTCGCGTCGAAGGCGGACCAGGCCCAGTAGGACAGGATCGTCATGTCCCAGAAGGACGGGGAGCGCGGGGGCAGGGCGGAGCGGATCGAGGTCAGGAGCGAGCGCTCCAGGGCGACGTCCTGGGTGGCGAGGCGGGCCTCGATGTCGTCGAGGACCAGGCGGACGCGCTCCGGGGCGGCGGGGTCCTCGCGCTCGGCGACCGTCTCCAGCAGGGCCTGGAGGGCCAGGCGGGCGTCCGCGTGGATGCCGAGGGCCTGGTGGTTGGACTCCAGCTTGCCGAGGTCCGCGTCGATCTGGACGACCCGGCCCGTGGGGAAGAACGTGTGGTAGTTCGAGGAGAGTTCCCCGAGGCCCGAGCCGACGACCAGCAGGACGTCCGCGTCCTCCAGGAAGTCCGTCATGTGGCGGTCCTCCAGCCAGGACTGGAGGGAGAGCGGGTGGGTCCACGGGAAGGCGCCCTTGCCGCCGAAGGTGGTGACCACCGGGGCGTCCAGGCGTTCCGCCAGCTGCTTGAGCTTGCCGGCGGCGTCGGAGCGGACGACCCCGCCGCCCGCGATGATCACGGGGCGCTCGGCCGAGGAGAGCCAGTGCGCGGCCACGGCGGTGAGTTCCGGTCGGGGGGCGAGCTCGTGCGGGGTCGCGTCCATGCCCGTGACCTGGGGAACGAACGTCTCTGCGCGCAGGACGTCCTCCGGGATCTCCACCCAGACCGGGCCGTGCGGAGCCGTCAGCGCCGACTCCCAGGCCTCCGCGACGACGGAGGGGATCTGGGACGGGGTGCGGGCGACGTGGACCGACTTCACCACGTCCCGGAAGGACGCCGACTGGTCGCGCAGCTCGTGCAGGTGACCGCGCCGGCCCCCGCCCAGACCCGCGACGGGGACCTGCGAGGAGATGGCGAGCACCGGGGCCGAGGCCGCGGCCGCCTCCGCGAGCGCGGGCAGGGCCATGAGCGCGCCCGGGCCGGTGGAGAGGAGGAGGGGGACCGCCTCACCCGTGATGCGGCCGTAGGCGTCGGCGGCGAAGCCCGCGTTGTTCTCCGTACGGAGGCCGACGAGGCGCAGGTCGGAGCGCCCCACCGCGTCGAAGAGGCCGAGGGCGTGCTGCCCCGGCAGCCCGAAGACGGTGGTGGCGCCCAGCGAACGCAGCGTTTCCACGACCAGGTCCCCGCCCGTCCGCCCCGGCGGCGGGGCCAGGGCGGCGGCCGTCTGGGCCTCGGTGGGACGGAGTACCAGGTCGTGGTCGTGCGTCACGTGCGCTTACTCGCCCTTCGGGTTCGCCTTCGCCGCCGCGATCTGACGGCTCATGATCGTGGTCAGCTCGTACGCGGTGTGCGAGGCCGCGACCGAGGTGATCTCCGCGTGATCGTACGCCGGGGCCACCTCGACGACGTCCGCCGAAACCAGGTTGCAGGAGGACAGGCCGCGGATGATCTCCAGCAGCTCGCGGGAGGTCATGCCGCCCGCCTCGGGGGTGCCGGTGCCGGGCGCGTGCGCCGGGTCCAGCACGTCGATGTCGATCGAGATGTAGAGCGGGCGGTCGCCGATGCGCTGGCGCAGCTGGTCGGCGATCTCGTCGGCGCCGCGGCGGTAGACGTCCGCCGAGGTGACGATGCCGAAGCCCATCTTGGCGTCGTCGTCCAGGTCCTGCTTGCCGTACAGGGGGCCGCGCGTGCCGACGTGCGAGAGCGCCTCGGTGTCGAGGATTCCCTCCTCCACCGCCCGGCGGAACGGCGTGCCGTGCGTGTACTCGGCGCCGAAGTACGTGTCCCAGGTGTCCAGGTGCGCGTCGAAGTGGAGCAGGGCCACCGGGCCGTGCTTCTTCGCGACCGAGCGGAGCAGCGGGAGGGCGATGGTGTGGTCGCCGCCGAGGGTCATCAGGCGGGAGCCGGCGGAGAGCAGCTCGTCGGCCGCGGCCTCGACCGTCTCCACGGCCTCGTTGATGTTGAAGGGGTTCACGGCGATGTCGCCGGCGTCCGCGACCTGCGCGAGGGCGAAGGGGGAGGCGTCCTGCGCCGGGTTGTACGGGCGCAGCAGGCGGGAGGCCTCGCGGATGGCGTTGCCGCCGAAGCGGGCGCCGGGGCGGTAGGAGACGCCGGAGTCGAAGGGCACGCCGACGACGGCGACGTCGGCGGAGCCGACCTCGTCGAGGCGGGGCAGCCGGGCGAAGGTCGCCGGGCCCGCGTAGCGCGGGATGCGGGAGGAGTCGACGGGGCCGCGCGGCTGCGTGCTCATGGGGGGGGTGCCCTTCTGGAGGTCCTACAAGTGCGGTGCTTCGAGCGTAAGGCGGCCCCCACCGGGCGCGAAGTGTACGTACCATCCATAGGACACCCCTGATCTGTACGGAGTATCCATGGAGGCCCCGCCCACCACGCCGCCCC
>NZ_JARAYQ010000570.1:0-1115 GCF_033794505.1 Streptomyces sp. MB09-01
GTAGACGAAGACCGTACGGCCCTCGACCTCGCCCCAGCCGGTGATCACGCCGTCCGTGTAGGGACGGTTGGACTCCAGGCCGAAACCGGTGGCCCGGTGCCGGCGCAGCGTTTCGATCTCGCAGAAACTGCCCTTGTCGAGCAGCAGCTCGAGCCGCTCGCGCGCGGTGAGCTTCCCCTTGGCGTGCTGGCGTGCGGTCGCCTCGGGACTGGGGCCCTCGTCGGCCAGCGTCTTGAGCCGCTGGAGTTCGTCGAGCCGGGCCCCGGTCTCGGCGTCGGGGGGAACGACTGCCGTCATGGCGTGTCCCTTCCTGTTCGCTGGGTGGGTGAAGGCAGGTCGGCGGGGAGCAGGCAGTCCTCGGCGAAGGCCAGGGCCCGCAGGTGGTAGGCGCGGGCCGCCCAGCCGAGGCTCATGTTGTGACCGGCCCTCGGCTGGCGCTCGACGAGCACGCGCGGAGCCGCGGTGAACGCCGCGGCGAGCTGCGCCAGTTCGGCGTCGTCCTGCCGCCACCACTCCTCGTGGGCCCCGAACGTCAGCCGTACCGGCATGCGCACGCGCGCCGCCACGCCGGGAAACAGGTCCGCCCAGGCGTCGGCGTCGCCCTGCTCGCGCTCCGGAACCGGCCTGACCAGCGCCTGGCTGGAGCGCAAGGTGTCCGGCGGGTAGCAGCGCAGCGGACCCCAGTGCCGGGCGGTGCGGCGCAGCGCACTCTCCGGCGGGCCCTGGTCGGCGGCCAGGTGCCAGCCGCAGCCGGAGACGTCCACGCCGAGCAGCGGCGCGCCGGCCAGGCCGTCGGCGGCGGCCGTGAGGGCGATCATCCCTCCGTACGAATGACCGAGCAGGAACAGCCCGGCACCGGTCTCGTGGGTCGCGGCGAACGCCGCCAGGGCGGCGCGCAGCGTGGCGGACTGCTCCCGGCGTTCGCTGCCCCGGGGCAGTACGGACGCGGAGTCGCCGTAGCCGGGGCGGTCGACGGCGAGCACGGCGTAGCCGAGGTGCGCACCGAGCTCCAGCAGCGAGGCGTCCGGGTGCGCGGAGCCGTCGAAGTAGCCGCCGCTCATCCCGGCGCCGTGCAGCGCCACCACGGTGGCGCGGGGCGGGGCGTCCTCGGGGAG
>NZ_JARAYQ010000571.1:0-1103 GCF_033794505.1 Streptomyces sp. MB09-01
TGACCGGGGCGGGAGCACTGGTCGTCGTCGGGGACGTGGTCACGGACGTGGTGGCGATACATCCGGAGCCACTCGCTCCGGCCACGGACACCGCCGCCCGCATCCGGACCCTGCCGGGTGGCGCCGGGGCCAACGCCGCCTGTTGGGCGGCCCGTACGGGGACCGCGGAGGTACGCCTCCTGGCGCGGGTGGGCAGCGAGTCGGCGCGGTGGCACGAACGCGCGCTGGTGGACGCCGGGGTGCGGCCGCGGCTGGTGATCGACCCGGAGGAGCCGACCGGGACGGTCGTCGCGCTGGTCGGCAAGGACGCGGAACGCACCTTCCTGACCGACAGCGGGGCCTCGCTGCGGCTGTGCCCCGCCGACTGGGCTCCGTCGCTGCTGGACGGGGCGGCCCACCTCCACCTGTCCGGCTACCTGTTCTTCGCCGACAGCAGCCGGGAGCTGGCCATGGTCGCGCTGCGGGCGGCCCGGACCCGGGGGGTGCCGGTGAGCGTGGACCCCGCCTCGGCCGGTTTCCTTCAGGCGCTGGGGCCGCAGCGCTTCCTCGACGCGGTGGCCGGAGCGTGCGTGCTGCTGCCCAACGAGGACGAGGCCCGGCTGCTGGCCGGACTGCCGGAGCCGGCCGGGGTGGCCCGGGCGGCGGTGGAACTCAGCCGGCGGATACCCCTGGTGGTGGTGACCCTGGGCTCGGCCGGCGCGCTGGTCGCCGAACGGGGGCGGATCACCGCCGAAGTGGCCGCAGAGCCGGCCGCGGCCGTGGACTCGACGGGCGCCGGGGACGCCTTCACCGGCGGCTTCCTGGCAGCCCGCCTCCAGGGCGCGGACCCCACGGAAGCCACCCGGGCCGGCTGCCGCACGGCAGCCCTGTCGGTAACCCGCCCGGGCGGCCGCCCTTGACCACCCACCGGGCCCATTCCAGCTCCGCCGGCGTCTGAGGCGCTCTTTCGGCCTCGCCGGCGTTCGAGGCGCGGGGTCCGGGGCGGAGACCCGATCTTTCGGCCCCGCCGGGCACTCCAGCCGCGCCGGCCCGTTCCAGCCCCGCCGGCGTTCGAGGCGCGGGGGCACGGGGGCAGCGCCTCTTGAACGGGCAGGCACCGC
Organism: Streptomyces sp. MB09-01; assembly: GCF_033794505.1. Classification (NCBI taxonomy): domain Bacteria; kingdom Bacillati; phylum Actinomycetota; class Actinomycetes; order Kitasatosporales; family Streptomycetaceae; genus Streptomyces; species Streptomyces sp. MB09-01. Next base: position 1,101 of record NZ_JARAYQ010000571.1, read on the forward strand.
ACC
>NZ_JARAYQ010000572.1:0-1102 GCF_033794505.1 Streptomyces sp. MB09-01
AGAGGTCGTTTTCGCCTAAAATTGCCGCTTACCAGCCGATTCTCGGTGTGCCGGGTTGTGGTGAAGGTGAGGTCACCGAGGTGGTTGAGGCCTGCGGGGGCAGATGGGGTCACGGATGGGGCGGGTGGTGACCTGTTCCTGTCTCATCCCAGGATGCCCGGTCTTCGCGGCCACGTGCTTCCGCCGCCGTGGCCGCGCGCCTGGGCGCACTCGGCCCGCGGCGGTACGCCGGAAGCATGGCGAAGCGACGTCCGTATCCGAGTGATCTGTCCGATGCCCGCTGGGAGTTGATCGAGCCGGTCCTGGCCGCATGGCGGCTCCAGCGACGCGGTCGGGCTCTGGACTTCGGCCGACCGCCCGAGCACGACCTGCGCGACATCATGGACGCGATCTTGTACGTGGACCGGACCGGGGTCCAGTGGCGCTACCTCCCGCACGACTTCCCCAACTGGAACACCGTCTACGGCTACTTCGCCAAGTGGGCCGACGAGGGTGTGTTCGCCCAGCTCAACGGCCTGCTCAGGCAGCTCCTGCGGGAGAAGGAAGGCAGGGACGCCGAGCCGACGGCGTGTGTGATCGACGCTCAGAGCGTCAAGACCTCCACCAGCGTCCCCGCCGCCGGGCAGGGCGTCGACGCGGCCAAGAAGATCGTCGGCAGGAAGCGGAGCATCGTCACTGACACACTCGGACTCCTCCTTGCCGTGCTGGTGACCGCGGCGAGCGTGCAGGACTCCGTCGCCGGCACCGCGCTGCTCGACAAGATCGCCGCCGACCACCCCGCAATCCGCAAGGTGTGGGTCGACGGCGGCTACCGCCAGCACCTCGTCGAGCACGCCGCCACCCTTGGTATCGACATGGAGATCACCGCCCGCAACCCCGGGACCAGGGGATTCAGCCCGATCCCGAAGCGTTGGGCAGTCGAGCGGACCTACGGCTGGCTCATGCTCCACCGGCGCCTGGCCCGCGACTACGAAACCCTGCCCACCCGCTCCGAAGCCGTCATCCACATCGCCATGACCGACCTCATGACCCGCCGCCTCACCAGCGAGAACACCATCTCCTGGCGCGACCCGAAGAAGACCACAGAACACCCGATTCTGGG
>NZ_JARAYQ010000573.1:0-1055 GCF_033794505.1 Streptomyces sp. MB09-01
GTGGTGCGGGGTGGGTCAGGCGGAGGCGGCGCTGGAGGCGGAGGCGCCTGACGGGATGCCGAAGGCGGGGTCCGGGACGGCCTCCGGGCTGAGCAGGCGGGAGGGCTCGCCGTCGGGACCGACCGGGACGTCGCCGTCGACGGTGACGCGGCGCAGGGTGCGCTCGTGGTCGTCGGAGTCGTCCACGCCGTAGTGCTGGGTGGCGCGGTTGTCCCAGATCGCGACGTCGCCCGCCTGCCACTGCCAGCGGACGGTGTTCTCGGGGCTCTCGATGTGCGACTGGAAGAGGTCCTGGAGGACGCGGGAGTCGCGGCCGGTGAGGCCGGTGATCCGCTGGACGAAGTTGCCGAGCAGCAGGGTGCGTTCGCCGGTCTCGGGGTGGACGCGGACCACCGGGTGCTCGGTGAGGAACTTGGTGGAGGTGAACACCTCGCGGTACTGGGCCAGGGCCTCGGGGAGGGCGTCGGGCTTGAGGGCGGCGTAGTCGTACTCGTTGGAGTGGACGGCGCGCAGGCCGTCGGCGAGGGCGCGGAGCGGCTCGGGGAGGTGGGAGTAGGCGGTGGCCGTGTTGGCCCAGAGGGTGTTGCCGCCGTACGGGGGGATGGTGACGGCGCGGAGGATGGAGAAGGCGGGGTAGGCGGGGACGAAGGTGACGTCGGTGTGCCACTGGTTGGCGCGGGCGCCGTGGTGGGAGTCGATGCCGAGGGCGTAACGACCGTCCGCGGAGGGGACGGTGGGGTGCGCGACCGGCGCGCCGAGCAACTGCGCGAAGGCCTCGTGGCCGGCCTCGTCGAGGTGGTCCTGGCCGCGGAAGAAGACGACCTTGTGCGCGAGGAGGGCGGCGCGGATCTCGGCGACGGCGGCTCCGGGCAGATCGCCGCCGAGTCGTACGCCGCCGATCTCGGCGCCGATGCGCCCGCCGATCTTGGTGACGGTGACGGCGGGGGTGGGAAGGGTCGTGGCCATCGGAGCTCCCTGCTGAGGACTGGCTGCGGGCAGGTTCGTATCCGCAGCGGAGGAAACGGAGTGCGCGAAGCGGTGTGCGCGGTGCGGTG
>NZ_JARAYQ010000574.1:0-1050 GCF_033794505.1 Streptomyces sp. MB09-01
GTGGCTCTTGTCGTGTGTCGCGGGCGATATCGTGGAGGGTGGGGGTGGCGGTGCGGAGAGGTGCGAAGCTGGCCGCGGCGTTGGGCCGGCAGGGCATGCTGTGGCGCAGCGGGGTGGGGGTGGGGGCGGCCGGTGAGGGGGGCGCGTGGGGCGGGGGGGCGCGGGGCTTGCGGCTGGCCGGCGCGGGGCGGTGGCGGGGTCGGCGGCGACTGGTTCGACGCCATCGCCGGCCCGGACGACACCACCGTCCTCGTGATCGGCGACGTCATGGGCAGCGGCATCAACGCCGCCGCCAGCATGGGACAGCTGCGCACCGCGACCCGCACCCTCGCCGAACTCGCCCTCGACCCGCCCCAGGTGCTCCAGCAGCTCGACCGCACCACAGCCGCCCTCGAAGAGACCATCGCCACCTGCGTCTACGTCGTCTACGACCCGCACCGGGCCCGGTGCCGGGTGGCCGTCGCCGGACACCTGCCGCCCGTCCTCATCCGCGCCGGCCGCACCCCGGAGCTCCTCGACCTGCCCACCGGCGCACCGCTGGGCGTCGGCGGCATCCCCTTCGAGGCCACCACCGTGTCCATGGAGCCCGGCGACCAACTCGTGCTCTACACCGACGGCCTGGTCGAGACCCGCGACCAGCCCATCGACGAACGCCTCGACCTCCTCCTGACCCTGCTCGCCGACACCGGCCGGCCGCTGGAGGAGACCTGCGACCGGCTCCTGGACTCCCTGCGCCGGCCGGACGACCACGACGACGTCGCCCTGGTCATCGCCCGTGCCAGGCCCCTGCAGTAGCGGACCGCTCGCCTCGCGGGCCGGCCGCCGCGAGCCTAGGCTGATCGTGATCGCTGTGCCTTGCCCCCGTACGGCAGGAGGAATGTGGTGACTCCGACGCACATACGGTTCCGCCGGGCCTGTGTGGCCGCCGCCGCAGCGGGTCTGCTCGTCGCCCCCGCCGTCGCGGGCTCCGCGTACGGCACGCCCGCTCCACCGCTGCACCCCCCCGCGCCACCCCCCCCCGTCCCTTAAAAAAACCAACACCCGCCACAA
>NZ_JARAYQ010000575.1:0-1041 GCF_033794505.1 Streptomyces sp. MB09-01
GCGATGGCGTGTGCCGGGCGGGGTGGTGGCTGCGGCGGCCGCCGTCGTCCTACTCGCGGCGGGCACGCCGCGCCGGGCGGTGGGGACACCGGGCAGCGCGTGGACGTCGGCGGCAGGCGGAGCCTGTACCTGCACTGCTCGGGCTCCGGGAGCCCCACCGTGGTACTGCTGTCCGGGCTGCACGAGGCCTCCGACCCGTGGTCGCTGACCGACACCACCCCGCCCGTGCCGAAGGCCCCGGCGGTGCTGCCGGGCGTGGCCGCCTTCACCCGCGTCTGCACCTACGACCGCCCGGGCACCATCCGCTACACGCAGCCTCCGACGCTCACCACCCGCAGCACGCCCGTCCGGGGCGCCCGGGAACTGCCCGCCATGGTCCAGGACCTGGACCGGGTGCTGACCGCCGGGCACGTGCCGGGCCCGTACCTGCTGGTGGGACACTCGTTCGGTGGGATGCTCGCCCTGCGGTACGCGCCGGAACACCCGGAACGGACACGCGGACTGGTCCTGGCCGATGCACTGGGGCCCGCGCAGCCCGCGATGGGGGCGGAGCGGGCGGCGTACGTCGAAGCGTTACGGCATCCGGGCACGCCCTTCGAGGCCGACCCGGATTTCGAGCAGGTCGACATCGATGGCGGCGTGACGGCCATCGACCGCGGTGGCCCGCTCCCGCCGGTTCCGGTCGTGGTGCTCGGCAAGACCGAACCCTTCGCCGCGCCGCCCACCATGTCCAAGGACCTGCTGGCCAAACTCGAGAGGGCCTGGCCCAAGGCCCAGCGGGCGCTGGTGGGGCTGTGGCCGCAGACCCCCCACCTGCTGGCCGCCGGCAGCGACCACTACGTCCAGTTCTACGCCCCCGGATCTCACGATCGCGGCGGTCCGCCTGGTCGTGGACCGGGCCGCGGCGCGGCCGAGCGCGGTCCCCAGCGCCTCGTAAGGCGGTGTCAGAGTCCGAGGGCGATGGCCATGCGGGTCATTTCGGCGGTGCTGTTGATGTTGAGCTTGGCGCGGATGCGGCGGAGGTAGGCGTCGACGGTGTGC
>NZ_JARAYQ010000576.1:0-1023 GCF_033794505.1 Streptomyces sp. MB09-01
CCCAGGTAGAGGGCTTGGGCTTCTGCGAGGGTGCGGACGGTGGTGTGGTGGCCGGCTTCCAGGGTGCGGTGGAGGGCGGTGGTCAGGCGGGGGCGGTGGACGACGAGGGTGAGGTGGATGCCGGTCTGGTGCTGCAGGTCGAGGAGTCGTTGGAGGCGTCGCTGGTCGAGGAGGTGGGCGCGCAGGACGGTCAGGCGGGTGACGTCCAGGGCGGTCGTCCACGCGGCGGCCGCCTCCCACAGCGGCGGACGGCCGTGCGGGTGCCGGCCCGGGATGCGGGCGGGTTTGCCCAGGGCCTGGAGCAGGTCGGAGGCGAGGGCGGTGTCGCTGGTCGTGCCCGGGCCGGGGTGGAGGGTGATGCGGCCGGCCTGCGGGGCGTGCGCGGCCAGGGCAGCGTGGGTGAAGGCGGCGTCGTCCCCGGGGTCGAGGACGACGGCCAGGCTTGCCGGGGCCGCGGGGAGGGTCATGCGAGGCGGCTGAAGGCCCAGCGCAGCAGGTCGCGGTCCGGGCGGGGGCGGCCGGTGCGTTCCAGGGCGGTGCGCAGGTGGGCGGTGAGCTGGGCCCAGGCGCGGAAGTTGCCGTGGGCGGCCTGCTCGTCGGCGAACGTGATGTCTGCGGGGTCGGCGTTCTCCCAGACGGGGTGGAAGAGGGGGACGACCTCGAGGACCTCGGCGGGGGTGAGGCGGGTGAACTGCTGCCAGATGAAGATCCGTGAGGAGAGCATCGGCTCGCGGCGCAGCACGGTGTGGGCGCCGGCGCCGCCGACGAAGACGATCGCGATCTTTGTGGCGGGCTCGTCCCACAGGTAGCGGAAGTACTCGAAGGCCTCGCCGTTGAGCCACTGTGCCTCGTCCACGAGGAACGTGCGGGGCCGCTCGGCGAGGGCGGTCTTCAACAGGCGGTCGAACTCGCTGGGGTGACGGGGCGGCTCCCCCGGCAGGTGCAGGGTCTCGAACAGCTCGTAGCGGACCGCGCGGGCGGTGGGGCGCCGGGGCCTGCCGGCCGGGGGCCGCGGCGCCCCAC
>NZ_JARAYQ010000577.1:0-1012 GCF_033794505.1 Streptomyces sp. MB09-01
CGGTCCGGCTGCGGGTCCTCGCGGGGGCGGAGGTCCCGTACGTCCGCGCGGCGCTGGACGAGGAGGCGTACCGGGTGGCGGGGCACGCGCACCTGGTGGGCCTGCCGATCCGCGTCGGCGGGCGGTTGCAGCGGCGGGGCGGCTTCCGTCGCCTGACGGATGCGACGGACGTGACGCCGGTGCCGTTGGACGAGGTCGAGCGGGAACGGCTGATGAAGTCGCTCGACGACGCGTTCGATCCTGCGGATGTGCTCGAGGCCGACGAGTAGGGTGCGCCGCCGCTGCTGGGGCTCCGCCCCGGGCCCCGCGCCTTCAACGCCGGCGGGGCTGAAAGAGCGCCTCCAACGCCGGCGGGGCTGGGATCGTGCGGCGGGGCCGGGAATGGTGCGGCGAAGCCGGATGGTGCGGCCGGCCTGGTCAGGCGAGGCGGAACGAGGCCATGATCAGGTCCGGGGCGGGGGAGAAGTCGGGGCCGCGGGTGAAGCCCAGGTGCTCGTAGAGGGAGACCGCCGGGGTGTTGGCGGCGCCCGTGGTGACGGTGACGGGGCGGCCGGGGAAGAGGCCGGTCAGGGCGTGGCGGAGCAGCAGGGAGGCGATGCCCCGGCGGAACCAGGCCGGGGCCACGCAGAGACGGTCGAGGGAGATGCCGCCGTCGGCCTCCTCCTCCCAGGCGAGGAAACCGGCGAGCTCCCCGTTGTCGGAGACGGCGCCGACCCAGTCCAGCTCCCGCGCACGCATCTCCGCGAGGCTCTCGCCCAGCGCCGGGATGCCGTCGAAGCCGATCAGCTCCGCCTCCACCGCGTACGCCGCCCGCCCGATGCGGTGCACGGCCGCCGCCATGGCGTCGTCGGTGAGGTCCAGTGGGCGGATCCGTGGGCTCGGCATGCGCCCAGGCTACCGACGCCGGCGCCGGGGCCCGCGCTCAGGGCCGCACTCGGGCACACCCGGTCGTGAGGGGCGCGGCTCAGGCCCGGGGCGGGCGGGCGCGGGCCTGAGCCGCGCCCCTCACGAC
>NZ_JARAYQ010000578.1:0-1012 GCF_033794505.1 Streptomyces sp. MB09-01
GAACTGCTCAATCAAGTGCGCCATGAAACTCTCCTCGTATGCGTGTCCGGTGTCCGCCGGCTGCCACCACCGACCAACAAGAAAACTATACCATATATCCATCACGTGCGGGAGAGTCCCAGCACTCCGCGCGGCTGCCCTCATCCACGCCCTTGCGCATGCTGCTACCGACCGGTCGAGGGCCGCGCGGGGCCAACAGCCGCAACCAAGCGCGCGGCGCGACGGGCGGCGGGCTTCCCGAGCCACAGTGGGCACATGACTCACTACAACAACGCCACCGTCACCATCGGCGACCAGCAGCACTACGGGTGCAGCGCCGACATCGTCGAGGAGCCAGCCACAGCTAACGCCATCGCTTTCAGCGCACAAGCCCAGCTGCCCGCTCTTCCCCAGGGCACCGTCACGCTCACCTTCGACAGCGAGGACGACGCCAGCGCCGTCGAGGATGCCCTCACATTCGGGGGAGGCCAGGGTTGGCTGGACCTCGACGAAGACCTGCCCAAGCGCATCCATCCGACCGGGGCACAGGCAAGGCGCGGCCCCGAACTCACAGTCCGCTTTTCCGCCTCGTAGCGAAGGCGTCCGAAACGGCCGAAACGGCACTCGCGGCGACCCTGACCGCCTACGGAATGGGACATACGCCAGGGCGCCAGCGGCGAGAACCGGCGGCAGCGCAAACCGGGCCCCGGCACTAACCGGGGCCCGGGCCCGGCTGCGGGGCCGCAGCGGCGCCGAGGGCAGGGCCGCGGCGGCCCCGAGCGCAGGCAGGGGGCAGCGGACGGGGACCGCGCGGCCGCGGCGGGGCCCGGCACAGACCGGGCCGGGGCCAGGCGGCGGGCAGCGGTAGCGGCCGGGGCGGCAGCAAGCACCGGGCGGGACGCGGCAGAGCGTCAGGCCCGCCGGGCCCCGGGCCCGGCGGACGGCGGCGAGACCGCGCAGCGGGCAGCGGCACCCGCCGAAAGCCGAGCCTCGGGCCCGGCGGCGGCCGGGCCCGAGGCTCGGCTTTCGGCGG
>NZ_JARAYQ010000579.1:0-1008 GCF_033794505.1 Streptomyces sp. MB09-01
GGTGGGTGCCGGGGCCGTGCGGCGCGGGTCGGGGCAGGGCCGGGACGCGTTCGGAACGGACTCGGAGCGGGCGCGGAACGGGGTTCGGAGTGCGGCCAGGGCGGGACCAAAGGCCCATTCCGGCCCCCCGAGGGCGTCGCGTAGTCTGTTCGGAGCAGAAGGGGAGTAGCTCTTCGCCGGACCGTCGACATACTGCTGGGTCACCCCAGCCGGCGCCCGGAGGCAGGCCGTGCACAGCGGTCGGCCAGCGAGACCTTCGGCCGCAGTGTCCTGTTCACGCGTGGACGCGTTTCGTACGCGCACACGCACGCCAGGGCGCCGCCGAGCCGAAGCGACCCCTGAAACACCCCAGGTCTCTCGGTACCGGTGGCGTCCTGCCCGACCGATCGAGGTTTCCACCCCCGTGTTCAGCTTCAGCATCACGGCGATCGCCTTCGGCGTCGTCTTCCTTGCCGAGCTCCCCGACAAGACGGCCCTCGCCGGCCTGATGCTCGGCACGCGCTACCGCGCCTCCTACGTCTTCGCGGGCGTCGCCGCCGCCTTCGCCGTACACGTCGCCCTCGCGATCGCCGCCGGCAGCGTGCTCACCCTGCTCCCGCACCGCCTAGTCCAGGCCGTCGTAGGCATCCTCTTCCTCCTGGGCGCGGCCATGCTGCTCCTGAAGAAGGACGACGGGGAGGAGGAGGTCAAGCCGCCCGCCGACCAGTCCTTCTGGAAGGTCTCGGGGGCCGGCTTCATGCTGATCCTGGTGGCGGAGTTCGGTGACCTGACCCAGATCATGACCGCCAACCTCGCCGCGCGGTACGACGACCCCGTCTCCGTCGGCATCGGCGCGGTGCTGGCCCTGTGGGCGGTCGCGGGCATCGGCATCCTGGGCGGGCGCACCCTGATGAAGTACGTGCCGCTGCGACTGATCACCAGGATCGCGGCAGCGGTGATGGCGGCCCTGGCCGTGTTCTCGCTGTACGAGGCGATCGCGGGCTGACGGGCGGGCGCGGGCTGTGTGGA
>NZ_JARAYQ010000057.1:0-37495 GCF_033794505.1 Streptomyces sp. MB09-01
CGGATCGGGGCCAGCGGGATGGGCACGGTGTACCTCGCCCGCCGCGAGGGGGCGGTGACCCAGGTGGCCCTGAAGACCATCCACCCCGAACTCCTCGACCACGCCGGGCTGTTGCAGCGCTTCGAGCGCGAGGCGGAGGTGCTGGCCATGGTGTCCGGTGCGTACACCGCCAGGGTGCTCGACTCCGGAGTGGACTCCGGACGGCCGTACCTGGCCATGGAGTTGCTGGACGGGCGGCCGCCCGACGTGCACCTGCGGGAGCAGGGGCCGATCCGCTCGCCCGAGGCGCTGAAGGCCCTGGCGCTCGCGCTCGCCGTGGCTCTCTCCGGCGTGCACCGGCTCGGTCTGGTCCACCGGGACCTCAAGCCCGCCAACATCATGCTCACCACCGCCGGCCCGCGCCTGCTCGACTTCGGCATCGCGGCGATCGTCGACGGCACCCGGCTCACCCGTACCGGCGGCGGCCCGGGCACCCTGACGTACATGGCGCCGGAGCAGTTCGGCGACGAGCGCGTCGGCACGGCCGCCGACGTCTGGGCCTGGGCCTGCTGCGTGGTGTGCGCGGCGCACGGCACCAGCCCGTTCTCCGCCACCAGTACGGGCGCCGTGATCCGCCGGATCGTGGACACCGGACCCGGGCCCGCCGCGCTCGCGGCCGTGGAGGCGCTCGACCCGGCCCTCGCGGCGGCCGTCGCGAGGGCGCTGACCGCCGACCCGGCGGCACGCCCGGCCGAGGGTGCGGCCCTGGTGGAGCTGCTGACGGCCGACCGGGCGCAGGAGCGGCCGCCGACGCCCGACGCGCACGCCGTCCGCGAGCAGATCACCCAGGGCTGGCGCACGCTGGCCCTCTGATCCGCGCAACGGGCCCGGCCGGCTCCGGCCCCGGCCCCCGCGCTCAGCCGTGGGTGGTGTCGATCACGCAGAAGCGGTTGCCCTCGGGATCGGCCAGCACCACGAAATCGGGGTCCTCGGGATAGGAGTCCCAGTCCACGTGCCGGGCCCCCAGCGTCACCAGGCGCGCCACCTCCGCCTCCTGCTCCGCCGCGTCGGCCACGTACAGGTCGAGGTGGACGCGCGGGCGTTCCTGTACGGGCGTGACGCTGCGGCCCAGCGCCAGGCCGGGCCCGCCGCCGTCCGCGGGGACCAGGACGGTCCAGCCCTCGTCCACCTCGCCGTCGCGCGGGACATATCCCAGCGCCCTGCTCCAGAATTCCGCGGCCCGCCGCACGTCCGCGGCCCCCATGACGATCGTTCCGATGGCCAGCATGATCCGATTCTGGCAAACCCGGGAACCGGTCCTAGACGGTCCGTTCGATCGCGACCATCGCCGCGTCGTCGCCGAGGGTGTTGCCGGTCGCGTGGGCGAGCAGGTCCTGGCACAGGTGGTCCAGCAGGGCCTGGGGGTGCATGCCGGAGCAGGCGGCCACGCGCTCCGCGAGGGGGTAGAAGGCCCCGTCCCGGTCACGCGCCTCCAGGACGCCGTCCGTGTAGAGGAGCAGGACGTCACCCGCCGCGAAGGGGAAGGTCTGCGCTGCGACGGGCGCGGCCACGAGCCCGGCGAGCCCCAGGGGCGGCCCGGGATGGGACACCTCCAGGCGTTCGGCCCCGCCGGTGCGGCGCAGGACCAGGGGTGGCGGGTGGCCGCAGCTGACCAGGTGCAGCACCGGTTCCCCGTCGGGGACCTCCAGGACGGCCGCGGTCACGAAGCTCTCGCCGCCGTCGCCGGCGGGGCCGTCGTCCTCCGAGCCGTCCAGGTCCGGGGAGACGGCCGCCTCGAGGTAGTCCACCAGGCCCGACAACTCGGCCTCCTGGTGGGCGGCCGCCCGGAAGGCGCCCAGGACGAGCGCGGCGTCCCCGACGGCCTCCAGGCCCTTGCCCCGGACGTCGCCGATGATCAGCCGCGTCCCCGTGACCGTACGGGCGGCCGCGTACAGGTCACCGCCGATCCTGGCCTCGGCCGCCGCCGCGAGGTACACGGAGGCGACGCCCAGCGGCCCCATCCGGTCGCGCAGCGGCCGCAGGACCACCTGCTGGGCGGTCTCCGCCACCGAGCGCAGCTGGATCAGCTCCTTCTCGTGCACCTCGCGCAGGTGGGCGAAGAAAGTCACGAACACCGAGATCATGACCAGCGCGATGATCTGGAAGGTGTGGTTCAGGTCGGTCAGGCTGGTGCGCGTCGTCGCGACCACCACCTGGGCCAGCACGGCGACCCGGCCCACGAAGCCCGTCATCCGGGGCCCCGCGAACGAGGCCGTCACCGCGGGCGCGGCGACCAGGAACGGCCCGAGGTGGACCTCCGGCGGAGCGAGGACGTCGACCAGCGTCACGAGGGCGATCAGCGCGAACGGGACCGCCAGCTGCAGGTGGCTCACCTGCCGGGCTGGGTGGTGCCGCGATGGGGACGGCCGGAGATCCATCCCACCTGCATACACCGCGAGGCGATCCCGGTCCCGAAGCCAGGCCGTCGGGGCCCCGGGGCCTGTCGTTCGGATCAGGCCGGTCCTACGGCCGACGGCGGGGCTTTCCGCCCTTGCCGCCCTTGCCCGCCTTCGCGCCGCCGGAAGTACCACGGGGGTTCTTGCCCGTCGGCTTCCCGGACGCGGTCTTGCGCTGGGCGCCGGATCCGGAGCCCGAGCCCGTCTCGGGGCGCTTGCGCTTCGCCTTGGGCTGCGGCGGCGTCGGGGGGCGACCCCGCGTGCTGTTCACGGTCCGGCCGCGCACGATCCCGATGAACTCCTCCACCAGATCGGTGGTCTCCTCCTGCGGCCACGACAGCGCGACCCGCGACTCGGGCGCGTCCGAGACCGGCCGGTAGGTGAGGTCCTTGCGGTGGTGCAGACGGGCCAGCGACTGCGGGACGACCAGGACGCCCACCCCGGCCGCCACCAGCTCGATCGCGTCCGCCGTCGTCGCGGGGCGCTCGATCGCGGGCCGTCCCGGCAGCTGCTCCCACACGAGGGTGTCGTCGAGGGGATGCAGCACGATCTCGTCGGCCAGATCCCCGGTGGACACCTCTTCGGCCGCCGCCACCAGGTGGTCCTTGGGGACCACCACCACCGTGGTCTCCGTGTAGAGCGGGATCGCGCTGAGGTCCGTACGGTCGACCGGCAGCCGGACGAACCCCGCGTCGGCGCCGCCGTCCCGCAGCACGCCGAACGCTTCGCCGGGGGACACCGCGACCAGGGTCAGCGGGACGTCGGGCAGCCGCTCGTTCCAGATCCGCACCCACTTGCTGGGTGTCACCCCGGGGACATAAGCGAGCCGGAACGAATGGGGTACTTCCGAGCCTGTCACCCCGCCAGGTTACCGGTCGTGGTCGGAGGTAGCGCACACGCTCGATACTCTTGAGACCATGACGTCGCACCAGAACACCCAGACGATGAAGCCCGCGACCGCGGCGAAGAAGCTGGGCGTGTACCTCGAGGCCACCCCCGCCGAGTTCCAGGAGGGTGTCGTCTCGCGCAGCGAATTGAGTGCGCTCCAGGCCGATCCGCCCGAGTGGCTGCAGGAGCTGCGCCGCAACGGCCCGCACCCGCGGCCGGTCGTCGCGGCCAAGCTCGGCGTTTCCATCGCCGGCCTCGCCCGTGGGGGAGTCACCGACCCCCTCACCACCGAGCAGATCGAAGCGCTGAAGCAGGAGTCTCCCGAGTGGCTGCAGCGGGAGCGCGCCACCCAGGCCGAGGTCCGCAAGGAAGCGGTCCGGATCAAGGAGAAGAACGCCGAGCGCGCCGAGAAGGCCCGCGAGCAGCACTCCTGACCCACGGCTCCGGTTTCCGTCAGGCCTGGCCTCCCCCGGGGCGGCCGGGCCTGACGCCTTTCTCCCGTCGTGGCGCAGTCGCATCGATCCTTGTCCGGGCGGCCCGGTCAGGTCCGGTACTCGAAGCGGTAGACCCGCCCAGGTCTCCCAGCACCAGGCCGGGACCTTCGTACGCGACACCCTGATCCTCGGGGAGTCCAGGTCAGCGGGCCTCGTGTGCGGGCCGCAACAGCGGACCGCCCACCGAACTCTCCCGCCGCGTCGGGCTGCCCGCTCGGGGATGCAGCGAGAGCGCCCGGCTCCGAAGTGGGGCCACCTCGGGGAAGACCGCCTCGGCGTCCGCAGGGCGCGCAGCAGTACGGCGGGTCACGGGGCCTCGCCCGGCGTCAGCTGGTGCAGGGCCTTGGTGAGGCGGGCCTGCCGGCTTTCCGGGGTGAGGGACTGGAGCAGCGGCAGGATCAGCTGGTAGCGCCCGGTCCGGTCGAGCGACTCGAACGCCTTCCTGGCCCCGGGGTCCGCGTCGAGGGCCGCCGCGAGATCCGGCGGTACCGTCGCCGTCTTCTGCGACTCGTAGGCGCTCGCCCACCGTCCGTCCGCCTGCGCCCTGCGCACCTCGGCGAGCCCGGGTTCACGCATCCGCCCCGCGGCCGTCAGCGCCGCCACCTTGTCCACGTTCACCTGCGACCACAAGCTCTTGGGGCGGCGCGGCACGTACTTCTGCAGGTAGTACCGCTCGTCGAGGGCGCGCCGCTGGCCGGAGATCCAGCCGTAGCACAGCCCGATGTCGACCAGCTCGTCGTCGGTGACCGACGCGACGCCGGACTTCTTCTTGGCCACCTTGATCCATACGCCCTCGTGGCGCGTGTGGTGCTCGGCGAGCCAGGCCTCGAACGCCTCGGCGTCCGCGAAGCCGATGATCTCCACCCCGTTGAGTTCCTCCATGCGCTCAGGCTAACTCCCGGGCCGGCTCGTGACCGTCCGCACCGGGTCGGCCGTACTCCCGGGCGCCGGCGGCGAGCTCGTGCAGCACCTCCTCCAACGAGGGCCTGCGGGTGTTGAGTTCGAGAACCACGATCCCGTGCTCGGTGGCGAGCGCGCCGACGCGCTCCGCCGTCATGCCGGTCACGGCCAGCCGCCCGGGCTCCGACAGGCCGGGCTACTGGTGAAGAGGTGTTCTGACCGTGCGCTGTTCCGGCCAAAACCACCCGTTTAGCTGTAAGGCATACCTCGTTAACTAGCTGTAAGGCATACCTCGTTGACCATGGTGGCCAGGCATGCTTCTCGCCCCACTCCCTCCCCTTCTCAACGGAATGGGGGGATTCTGCGAAAACGGCGGTGGTCCCTGCCCCTGTATCTCAGCTCCGACACGAGGGGACAACTGGCCGTGGGGGGATCCCGTCCGGGTCTGGTCCAGGTCGTAAAGGGGGTCTCAGCTGGCCCTTTCTCTTTCTGCTCGCACCCAGGACCCAGCCACCAAGCCCCCGTGGTCGGTCCGGCAACGGGTTCTCCGTCCGCATGGAAAGGCCAAGGCTTCCGCTGGGTGGAATCGCTGAGGAGCGGCGGTGGGGGCCCTGCGCAGCAGGTCCAGGCGGCCGATTGCGGGGCCGGACCGTGGAGGCGGGGCTGAGAGCCCGGTGTCTGTGACGCCTGATGGGGTCACAAGACCGAAGTTGGACTGGTTCGGCAGCGTGGCGCGTCGGACTGCTTACCCCTCTGTCGGGTGTCATCGACAGGTGACGACAAGGCCCGGCGCCGGACGACTGAAGCGAATCGCGCATCGGCGAGCAGCCGGCGGAGGGCGATCAAAGCGCAGACTCGGTGCGCGTGGCGGGGGGATCGGCCAGACCTCATGGCTGGTGTTCATACCGGGAAGCTGGAACGACGGCTTCCGCAGCGCCTCCAGCACGCCGGGGAACTCGGGAATCTCCGGCAACGGGACCGCCCCTGACAGCACCGCCCACAAGATCTGCGGATCGACACGGGCCCGGCGAGCGCCGCCGCCGTGTAGCCGCCGATGGAGAAACCCGCCGCACCGACCGGGCCGAGGGGCTGTTCGCGAGCGAGCGCGTGGAGGACGAAGGAGGCGTCCCGTGGCCGTTCCCCCACGTGGAGGAAAACCCTCCGGTTCGTAGCCGTCGACGAAGTCGTTGCCGTGGTGCTCGAGGGCCACGACCCGGAAACCGGCTTCGTGCAGCGGACGTACCAGCCACTCCATGTTGCTGCCCGATCCTCCGGTGCCGTGAGAGACGACGACCAGCGGAGCGGGTTCGGCCGGCGGGTGGTCCGGCTCCCACAGGTAAAAAGGGATGCGGGAGATCAAGGAGTCCGGGTTCGCCCTGCGCGGACCGGATCCGCCGCGCTTCCCTTTTTCGACGACGCCGGGCTCCCTCACCCGATTGCCCGGCCCCTGGACACCGGCGGGGACGGCGCGCCGGGGGCCTACCGCCGGGCGGGGTCGCGGGCTGCCAGGGTTGGCGAGAGGCTGCGACGGCGCGGCCGGAGTGCGTCCTGCGGGGAGGCCCATGGTGTCGATCGAGGAGGGTGTAGCGCCCTCGGTGTCCGAGGCTGGGACGGCCAGGCCCGACGAGGGGCACCGTAGGGCGGCCGTCGGTGCCCGTGTACAGGAGGTGCTGTCGACCACCGACCACAAGGTGATCGGATACATGTACCTCGTCACCGCGTTCGGGTTCTTCCTGTTCGCAGGGGTGCTGGCGCTGCTGATGCGGGCGGAACTGGCGCGTCCCGGTCTGCAGATCGTCTCGGCCGAGCAGTACAACCAGCTGTTCACGGTGCACGGCACGATCATGATGCTGCTGTTTGCCACCCCTACCTTCACGGGCTTCGCCAACGCTGTGATGCCCCTGCAGATCGGTGCCCCCGATGTCGCGTTCCCCCGCCTGAACGCCTTCACCTACTGGGTGTACCTGTTCGGCGGGCTCATGGTGGTCAGCGGATTCCTGACGGCGAACGGCTCGGCCGCCTTCGGCTGGTTCGCGTACGCGCCCCTCAACGGAGCCGTCTTCTCCCCGGGCGTCGGCGCGGACCTCTGGATCATGGGCCTGGCGGTGTCCGGCCTGAGCACCATCCTGGGGTCGGTCAACTTCATCACCACCATCGTGTGCCTGCGCGCACCGGGCATGACTCTCTTCCGGATGCCGATCTTCACGTGGAACGTGCTGTTCACCTCCATCCTGGCGCTGCTCGCCTTCCCCGTGCTCACGGCCGCCCTCCTGGCCCTGGAGGCCGACCGGAAGTTCGGCGCGCACGTCTTCGACGCCGCGAACGGCGGGGCGCTGCTGTGGCAGCACCTGTTCTGGTTCTTCGGCCATCCGGAGGTCTACATCGTCGCGCTGCCGTTCTTCGGGGTGGTCAGCGAGATCCTGCCGGTGTTCAGCAGGAAGCCGATCTTCGGGTACGTCGCGCTGGTCGGCGCGACGATGGCGATCACGGGGTTGTCGGCGACGGTGTGGGCGCACCACATGTTCGCCACGGGGGCGGTGCTGCTGCCGTTCTTCTCGCTGCTCTCCTTCCTGATCGCCGTGCCGACCGGGGTGAAGTTCTTCAACTGGATCGGGACGATGTGGAACGGCTCGCTGTCGTTCGAGACACCGATGCTGTGGTGCATCGGCTTCCTCGTCACCTTCCTGCTGGGCGGGCTGACCGGGGTGCTCGTCGCCTCCCCGCCGATGGACTTCCACCTCACCGACAGCTATTTCGTCGTGGCACACCTCCACTACGTGCTGTTCGGCACGATCGTCTTCGCCACGTTCGCCGGCTTCTACTTCTGGTGGCCCAAGTTCACCGGCCGGATGCTCGACGAACGCCTGGGGAAGATCCATTTCTGGACACTGTTCGTCGGCTTCCAGCTCACCTTCCTCGTCCAGCACTGGCTGGGGGAGCAGGGGATGCCCCGACGCTACGCCGATTACCTCGCGGCCGACGGATTCACCCTCCTGAACACGCTGTCCACGATCGGGGCGTTCCTGCTGGGGCTCTCGACCCTGCCCTTCCTCTACAACGTCTGGCGCACGGCCCGCAACGGCGTCCCTGTCACGTCGGACGACCCGTGGGGGTGGGGACGTTCCCTGGAATGGGCGACCGGCTCGCCGCCGCCCCGGCACAACTTCCACGCGCTGCCCCGTATCCGCTCGGACTCGCCCGCGTTCGATCTGCACCACCCGGAGGTGAGGCAGCGATGAGAGCGGAAGCCTGGCTGTTCACCGGGGTCGCGGTGTTCTTTGCGCTGACCGGAGGCATCTACGCGGCACTGTCCGACGATCCGGCGGGCATCTCCGCGCTCATGGTCTCGCTCCTGATGTCCGCCCTCGTCGCCGCCTTCATGTGGCGGCAGTTCTACCGCGACGGGCGGCGGCCCGAGGACCACGGGACGGCGGAAGTCGCCGGAGGCGGCGACCGCCGCTTCTTCTTCCCCGCACGCAGCTACGCCCCCGTGGTCTCGGCGGTGGGAGCCGCGCTGATCGGGCTCGGAGTCGTGCAGGGTCTGTGGCTGGCCCTGATCGGCTTCGGCGTCCTCGCACCCGGGGTGTTCGGGTTCGTCTTCCGGCCGCGCCGTGCGGACAGCTGAGCCCGGCTCTTTCAGGTCCGGTCCGCCCGCTCCCGGACGGGCTCGTCCGGCCCGGCGATCATGTCCTGTGCCCGCAGGTGGTCCTCCGTGCTGAGCGGGGACCGCAACCGGCCGGCGTAGTACCAGCGGCTGAGGGCATCGCGCAGACGGGCCGGCCACGTCCCCCGCGCCGAGGCAGGCGCGGCGGACTGCCCCGGCAGCGGGGTGTTCACTAGCGGGGTGTTCACTTCGTACACGGCGTTGACGTGACGCTGTTCGGGGGGCAGCGGTACGCGCCCGGCAGCGAAGCCGCCTTCCACGCTCTCGCGCACCTCGCCGCTCTCCGCTCCGTGCACCAGCTGCTCGGCATCGCGGGCCTGAAGCGCGAGGCACAGGCGACGGGTGAGCCAGAACGCGAGGGGAGGCAGGAGCACGACCGCGCAGCGCAGGGTCCAGGTGACGGCCTGAACCGAAATCTCGGTGATGAAGGCGGCGATGTCCTGAGCCCCGGCCAGGAGCAGCACGGCGTACGAGGTGAGGACGGCGATACCCAGGGCAGTCCGGGCGGGGCGGTTCCGGGGCCGGTCGCACACATGGCGCTCGCCGTGGCTGCCGGTGATCCACCGCTCGAAGAACGGGTACCCGTACAGGCCGGCGAACAACAGACCGGGAAGGAGGACGCCGGGGACCAGTGGATTCCACATGAGCGTGTGCCCCCACAGCCGGGTCTCGACCCCGGGCATCAGGCGCAGCGCACCCTCCAGGAAGCCGACGTACCAGTCCGGCTGCGCACCCGTGGACACCACGTCCGTCCGGTACGGGCCGTACGCCCAGACCGGGTTGATCTGGGCGAGCGCGCCGAGGGCGGCGAGGACTGCGGAGGTCAGGAAGAACAGCCCGGCGGACTTCGCGACGTAGTGCGGGAAGAACGGCTTCCCCACGACGTTGCGGCCGGTGCGGCCGGGACCCGCCCACTGAGTGTGCTTCAGGTGCACAACCAGGAGTAGGTGCAGGGAGACCAGCCCCACGAGCAGACCGGGCACCAGGAGGATGTGGACGGGATACAGGCGCGCGACGATGTCCTGCCCCGGGTACTCGCCGCCGAAGGCGAAGAAGGACAGATACGTCCCGGCCACGGGCACGGACAGCATGATCCCCTGGGCGGTCCGCAGCCCCGTACCCGACAGCAGGTCGTCCGGCAGGGAGTAGCCGGCGAAGCCCTCCACCAGGGCCAGCAGCAGCATGGTCACCCCGACGACCCAGTTCGCCTCCCTCGGCCGGCGGAACGCGCCCGTGAGGAAGATGCGCAGGAGGTGGGCGCCGATCGCGAACACGAACAGCAGCGCCGCCCAGTGGTGCATCTGGCGGATCAGCAGGCCGCCGCGCACCTCGAAGCTGATGCGCAGGGTGGACGCGTACGCCTCGGAGACCGGCAGCCCGCGCAGCGGGGCGTACGGACCTGCGTAGACCGTGTCCTGCATCGACGGCTGGAAGAAGAACGTGAGCCAGATGCCGGTCAGGAGCAGGACGAGCAGGCTGTAGAGGGCGATCTCCCCGAGGAGGAACGACCAGTGGTCCGGGAAGACCTTGCGCACGGTGGTCCGTGCCGCCTCGGCGAGCGGCAGGCGCTCATCCAGCCCGCTGAACGAACGGTGCGCCGCCCGGCCCGCCCGCCGCGCGGCGCGGACCTGTGTCCTCTTCAACAGCACCCACACCCTCCGCGCATCAGGTTCCCCTGCGCGGAGCATGGCCCCTCTGCGGGAGCTCCAGGGGGAGGCACGCGACCGGTCCGCCCAAAACCACGTGATCGGCCCTTGTCGTACTGGGTGGATCTGGCGCCAGGGGCACCCCGCACGTGCCGTCAGCCTGTACGTCGGCCAAGGCATCCGGGATACCGGCGCGCTGGGCCGATGCGGCGGGCGGCCTCCGGCGCGGCCTCGCCGCGGCCGGTGGCAGACCTGGTCGGCTGGCTGCGCGACGCCCACGTCTGGCGGGAGTCGGACCTGCCGGCTAAAGCCGCTGGCACCACGGTGATCGCGGAGGGCGCCTACCTCGGGACAGGGCTGATCGTCCCGCACCGCAGAAGGGCCGGACGCCCCCTGCTCCGTAGGATTCGGACCTGTCAGGTCCCCCTTTTCAGGGCCCGTATGTTCACCGAGTCGACCGCGCAGCGGGACCAGTCCAGCTCGCCGCGGGCGCCCAGTTCGTCGAGGACCAGTCGGTGGAGCTTGGCCCACACTCGGGTCGCGGCCAGCACCTCCCGATCGCCGTGTCGGCGTCGGCCACCGCCCTGATTCGAGCACGACTCCACGGCGGTGAACAAGCCGACAGCCACGACGGCACCAACTGCCGCCTCCACATCCGACCACAGGCCGGCCGCGTTCACGTGGCGAGGTCGACGCGTACGGTCTCCACCCAGGCCGGGGGCGCGGGCGGGTCGTCCGCCACCAGCGCGGCGATCAGGCGGCAGGACGGTGTCTCGTCCGGCCACGGCGTGTACCCGTCGGTCAGCACGACCACGATGTTCGGCCGGTCGGGCAGGGCCAGCGCCGCGCTGATGCCGACCCGCATGTCCGTGCCTCCGCCGCCGGCCAGGGTCACCTCGCCGGCACTGCGCACCCGGGTCACGGCGTGCACGTCGGCGTCGCAGGCGAGGACGGCGACCCGGTTGCCGCCGACGCCCACCTCCCGCAGGACGCCGGTGACTTCGGCGAGCGCGGCCGCGAGGTCGTCCGGGCCCATCGATCCCGAGGTGTCGATGACGATGGCCACCCGCGGCAGCGGCCTGCGCAGACTGGGCAGCACCACCCGGCCGCCGAGCGCGGGCGTGCGGCGCGAGGGGCGGCGGTACGTGTAGTCCACCGCGCCGGCCGCCCAGGCGGCGGCCTCGCGGACCGCTCCGGCCAGGGCTTGGCGCCAGTCGACGGAGGGCTCCAGAAGCTCCTCGGCCCACCGGGCCCAGCCCTCGGGGATCCGGCCCCGGGTGCGCTGGTGGGCCCGTACGGCCTGGGCGGTCTGCCGGCGCAGCGCCTCCGCCTCTACTTGGCCGACCCGGGCGGGGCCGCCGTCCTCGCCCAGCTCCCAGGGCGTGGGGGTGCCGTGCGCGCCGGAACCGCAGTCCGGCCCGTCGGGCGTCGGGGGAATCGCCGGCAGGTAGGTCTCGAACAGGCCGCCCGTGGGCAGGCCGTAGAGCCTGGGCTCCATCCGGCCCTCGGGCAGCGCCAGCCCGTCGGCGAGCAGGTCGTCGTTGATCTCGCAGTCTTGGGCGATGTTGACCCGGACCGGATCGCGCTGGTCGGCGGCGGGCAGGCGCTCGGCCCGGCCGTGGTGGTCGCGCAGCAGGTGCGCCACCTCGTGGATCCACACCCCGGCCAGCTCGACGACCGGGGTCGCCTCGACGAAGGCGGGCGAAACGTAGCAGCGCCAGTGCCGGTCGACGCCCATGGTGCGCACCCCGGCCGAGGGGACCACGGTCAGGGCATACAGCGCGGAGGCGAGGTACGGACGGGCCTCGGCAGCCCTGTAACGGGCTGCCAGCAGCTTCGCGCGGTCCAGGCCCAGGTCCAGGCGCACGGCGGACCGGGCTCAGTCGCCGCCCGGCAGCGAGCCGGACAGCTGGAGCAGTTCCACGAAGGCGTCGATGCCGGCGGGCACCGGCCAGTCGAGGTCGCGCATTGCGGCGAGGTCGGCGGCGGCGCGGGCGGCGACGTCGGGCACGCCCGCGTCCACGGCCTTGGCGAGGACCGCCCAGCCGGCCTCCCATCGGGGGCGGGTGAGCTCGCTCTGCACGGCCGCGACCACGGCGATGAGGAAGGCCAGCTGCCGGTCCCCGCGCTCGGGCAGGGCGAAGGCGTCCGGGTCGGCCAGCACCCGGTCCGGGTCGGGCAGGTCGAGGTGTTCGAGGTACGAGAGCAGTTCGATCCCGGCGGCTTCACCCACGGCGCCGGTGAGCGCGGCGGCCAGCGCCTCCCGGCCCGTCGAGGCCGCGTACCCCGTGGCCAGCAGCCGCAGGGCCATCTCCCAGGTACGCGGGGAGGGCCAGCCGCGGCCCCGTCCGGCCGCCTCGGCCGGCATGTGGTGGACCAGGCCCGGCCGGGCGGTGAGGAAGCCGGAGACGGCGCCGCGGGCCCGGGCGACCGACCCGGAGGCCTTCGCGGGATCGACGGCCGGGATCGCCACCTCGGGCCAGGTGCCGGACATGCCGCGGGCCACGGTGCGCGGGTTGTGCGTCCAGTCGAGGTGGACGAAGCGGTTGGCGAGCGGCGGGCTGAGGTGCCAGCCGTCCGCGGCGCTGGCGGGCGGATTGGCCGCGGCGACGATCCGTACCGCCGCCGGGAGTTCGAGGCTGCCGACCCGGCGTTCCAGGACCACGCGCAGCAGGGCCGCCTGCACGGCCGGGGGAGCGGAGGACAGCTCGTCGAAGAACAGCAGCCCGTGGCCGGTGCGGGCGAGGCGTACCGCCCAGTCCGGCGGGGCCATCGGGACACCCGTGGTGGCCGGGTCCTCGCCGACGATGGGCAGCCCGGCGAAGTCGGAGGGCTCGTGGACGCTGGCGATGACGGTCTCCAGCCGTACGCCGAGCGCGGTGGCGAGCTGCTCCATGCCGGCGGACTTTCCGATGCCCGGCTCACCCCACAGGAGGACGGGCTGATTGGCCGTCACGGCCAAGGCCAGCGCCTCCAGTTGGGGGTTGGTGGCGGGTTCCGTGCGGGTGGCGCTCAGCCGGGCGCCCAGGGCGTCGGCGGCGGCCAGGACCCGGGCGGGCTGCGGCTGGGTCGCACTCATGCGTCCTCGTCCTCGTCGTTCTCGTCGTCCTCGTCTTCCGCGCGGTATTCCATGTGCTCGTCGAACCAGTCGGCGCCGATCTCGGGGAACTCCTCGTCGACGCGGTCCCGCAAGAAGGTGAGGTCGGTGCGCTTGTAGCGGCGGATCTCCTGGGACAGCGACAGTTCCATCTCGTCGATGACGTCGATCCGTGAGCCGGCCGCCAGCAGGGCTCTGACCAGGTCCGCCGAACCGCCCCAGTGCACCGCGGACAGCAACGGGGTGCGCTCCGCCTTGTCCCGCGCCTCCAGGTCGAGTCCGGCCGCCAGCAGCCGGGGCAGCAGCGCCTCGTGGTCGAGCAGGTGGAGTGCGTGCAGCAGCCCGCGGCCGCGGGCGTCCCGGATCCGGGGGTCCACACCCGCGTCCAGCAGTGCCACCACACCGGGGTTGTCGCCGTGCTGGACGCGAAGGAAGAGCTCGTGCCGCTGGGCCTGGAGGGCACGCGGCAGCCGCCCCTCGCCCGTGGTCCAGGTCTGCTGCACGGCGAAGCACCCCGAGACCGCGCCGCCGAACGCCCGCATGGCGCGCTCCCGTTGCTGCTCCTCGGGGGTGTGCGGCACGTCGAGTACGCCGCCCAGCGAGCGCACCTCGTGCCATCCGCCGCGGCAGCGCACCCGTACCGGTCTGCCCGTGTCGGGGCCGGGCGGACCCACGGCGGGTGCGGCGCCGGGGAACAGCGCGGCGGCCACCAGCGGGTGCAGCTCGCGCGGGGTGATCCGGCCGGTCCGTACCAGTTCGAGATCGGGGAGGCGCTGCCAGACGTACCGGGGCAGGGGCGGGACGGCGAGTGCCTCGGCCTGTTCGATGATCCGGGCCCGGAGCCCGTCGGGTCCGGCGTGTTCCAGCAGGAGGTAGGAGCGCCAGTTGGCCGCGATCCGGTACCGGTCGCCCGCTCCGGCCGCCACGAGCCGCGCCACCTCCGGTACGAGCCGGGTGAGGTCGATCGGCATCTGTTCGAACAGGGCCTTCGGGTCCGCGGGGCGCTGGTACGGCTGCGGAGTGGGGGCGGTCAGGTCGCATTCGACGCCCGCCGCCGCGTAGGCCCCGACCGTGTCCCCTTCGGCCCGCAGCCGGGCGATCCGCTCGGCGAGGCCGTCAGGGTCGGCGAAGCGGGAGCCCAGTTCGGACGCGCACCGGGCGTCCCAGAACGGCCGGGCTGCGGTCCAGTCCTCCGAGACGAAGCCACGCCCCGCGTACAGGTTCCACTTCTTGGCGACGACCGGCGCGCAGCGCAGGCGCAGCCGCTGCGCGCCTTCGGTCATGAGGGGTGTGGTGACCGACAGGGTCGGACCGCCGGGGCCGCCGTAGGAGGCGAGCAGGATCCGCAGTGCGGGGGCGATGGTGGTGCGGCCGCCCAGGAGCCGCGGCAGGTGCCAGCGCAGCAGGTCCGGGGCGAGGTGCCGCAGGTCCTCGGCCACGGCTTCGGCGACGGCGGCGCCGTAGCGGGCCTCGAGCTCGGGCAGCTCGAAGCCGACGTCCACGGCGGCGGCTGCGCAGGCCGCCCGCCAGTCACCGGCCAGCCGGTGCGCGGTGGCCTGCTCGATCATCCAGCCGGGCACGGCGTAGCGGCGGATCCGCTGCCATGCCGGGCCGTCCTCCGGCCTGAAGCCGCCGGGCAGTTCGGCGTTCGCCAGGCTCACCGGTACACACTGCCGATGGCGCGCAGGTCCGGGTGGGCCGCCCGGGCGGGGCGGAGCCGTTCGGTGAAGGAGCGTTTCACGCGGCGGGGCAGGCCGGGGCCCAGGCCGACGTACTCCAGGGGGCTGTCGGCGGGCACCGCCGTGAGCAGGCTCTTCGCACCGCGCCCGGTGAGGCCGGTGTGGCGCAGCTCCAGTCGGCGCAGGGGGCTGCCGGGGAGGGCGGCGGCCAGGGCGTACGCCCCTTCGTCGCCGGGGTGGTTGCCGGGGGATCCGAGGCTGCGCTCGGACATGGTCCGGCCGAGGTCCAGGGCCTCGATGCCGCCGAGGGAGGCGGCCAGGGAACGCGCTCCGGCGGCGCCGATGCCGTTGCCGCCGAGCCCGAGGCGGACCGGCTGCGGGGAGGCGGCCGCGGCGCTGGCGAGGGATGCGGCGCCCTCGTTGCCGAGGTGGTTGGCGGGGACGTACAGCTCGCGGACACCGGCCTCCCGGATCAGGGCGGCGAGCAGCGGGGCGGCGTCGGGGCCGAGGCCGTTGCCCCCGAGGAAGAGCCGTTCCAGGGGCTGCTCGCGGTCCAGCAGGGCGTCCAGCAGGAGGCGTACGCCGTCGGCGCCGATCCCGGTGTTGACCAGGTCGAGGGTGCGCAGGGCGGTGTTGCGGCGCAGCAGCGCGGCCAGGGTGCGGGCGCCGTCCCCGAAGAGCGGGTTGCGCTTGAGCCAGAGGGCGCGGACGGTGGTGTCATCGGCGAGGGCGCCGGCGAGGGAGCTCACCCCGTCGGGGCCGATCCGGTTGCAGCCGAGGTAGAGGGTGTGCAGTCCGTGGCCGTCGGCGAGGGTCTTGGCCAGGGTGCGGGCGCCTGCGTCGCCGATGGCGTTGGTACCGAGGAGCAGGTGGGTGGCGTGCGCGGACGCGGCCGCGGCCGGCAGCAGCCGGGCCGCGCCGACCGGGCCGAGTCCCTGCTTGCAGAGGTCGACGCGGCCGTCGGTGCGCAGGGTGCCGAGCGGGAAGGTCTCGTCGGTCTCAACGGGCCGGTCCGCGGCGAGCCGGGCGAGCAGCGGGTCGAGGCCGGCCGGGTCGGCCGGGGGCAGGTCGGGGTGCTCGATCGCGGGGCACCGTACGGGTGTCGGCTGTGTCATCACCACTCCACCGGTCATTCGCCGGTGCCCGGCGTCCATCACGACTTGAAGACGAGAACTGCAGAAGTAGACGCAAGACCGGTCGGATTCGAACCGACGTCCTCCAGCTCGATGCGTGGGCGCGACGACCTCTGCGCTACGGCCTTGCTGGCGGCGATCATACCCACCCGGCAGCTGAAAATCGATCACCAGTTTGGGTAGTCGATCCCCGACTGCCCCGATGGGTTCACCCATTTCCGTCCTGTACTGGTTTGCCCCTGCCGGGGGCCCAGGCGCCGAGGGCAGTGGGGGACAGGTCGGGTCAGGTCGCGCCCGGCACTACGCGCGCGTTGGCGATGTACAGATACGGCGCGCCGTCCTCGGGATGATCCGGCGCTCGGTGCGGGTCGGGGTCCGGCGCGGGCTTGCATGCGGGCGCGAGGACCTGTCGCGCATGCCCGCCTCGCCGTGAGCGCGGTAGCGGTTCGCCCACCGCTGGGCCGTGGTCGGCGAGGCCCGGAAACGCTCGGCGGCCCGCCTCAACGGCCAGCCGTCCACGACCACGCAGTGGGCCAGGCGCAGCCGTCCGGTCTCGGTCAGAGGTGCATTACGGTGGGCATGAGGGCCTTCTGTCGTTCGGTGGAGATGTCGCAATCCACACCGAACCCGGAAGGCCCTCACCCGTTCAAGATGCCTCAGCCAAGACCCGCATCACCTGTGCCACAAGCTCCCGGGGCAATACATCTAGGCCGGGGGCGAGGACTCAGTCGTGCAGGACGACCTCACCGGCACCCCTTGGAATGCCCAGAAGTGGGCCTTCCCCAAACCGGAGGAACTCGAACAGTCCGCGTCGATCGACAACGCCGTCCTGCAGCCTCGCCGCGAATTCGCGGCCACTGAGACCGCCGCCCTCCACCAGGCCCGAGCCGAGCGCGCCCGACGATCCGGGGCCGCGGTCAGGCCCAGTCAGCTGGTGCTGTCCATCAGGCGGCTATCCGGCACGCTGGGTGATCTCTCCTGCCTGGGCGGGTACGGCGGGCAGGGGGACGGTGCAGGACGCGCAGCGCCTGGCCTGGGCCGGGACGGGGCTGAGGCATTCGGGGCAGTCCCGTTTGGGGGCTTGGACATCGTGGTGCGGGGCGAGGCGCTCGTGCAGCTTGTTGATGGGCAGCACGACCAGGAAGTACAGGGCGCCGGCGAGGAGAACGAAGCTGATCGCCGCGTTGATGAAGGCGCCGTAGGGGAACTGGGTGGCGCCCACGGTGAAGGTTTTGCGGTTCATGTCGCCGGTGGCGCCGGTGGCCAGCCCGACCAGCGGTGTCAGGAAGGCGCCGACGAAGCCGTTGACCACGGCGGTGAACGCTGCCCCGATGACGATACCGACGGCCAGGTCGACCACGTTGCCGCGCAGGATGAAGCTGCGGAAGCCCTTCACCTTCTTACTCCTTGAGGTTTCGCTGTTTCGGGCGGAACGGCTGGGCGCTGCCGGCCGCTGACAAGCGCGGGGTCAGGCAGCGGCCGGGGAGGCGTGGGGACAGTGCGTGTCAGCGGGGACGGTGGGAATGCTCATCCGGCGTAGGAGATCCTGTGTGGTGCGCATGTTCAGGGTGCTGCACCAGGCCAGGCCCGGGTGGCGGGAGCGCAGGTGTGAAAGCGCTCGGTTGGCCAGCCCGGTGCTGTGGAAACGCTCGTCGATGACGAGGGCGGTGATGACACCCTGGGCGCAGTCGGTGCAGATCTGGTAGTGGATTTGGCCGACGACCTGGCGGACGTGGACAAGGAGCAGGCATTCCTCGCCCGGCCCGGAGTGGTCCGGGATGTGTGTGGAGAGGAAGTCGATCGCCCGGTACGCGAGGAGCCGGCGGCGCAGGCGGCCGGTGATTTTGCCTCGGCGGGAGTGCTTGGCGCCGACTTGCCCGGGTGGCGGTGTCGGGGTTGTGGGGGCTGGGCCGAACACAGTGCTCGTGGGACGCGCGTGTTGTCCGTGCATGGGTCTCGTGTGCCCAGAGCAGCGTGCCCTACCCGCCTCGGGTCTCAGCCCGCGTGGCGTCCATTGCCGATGAGGAGCTGTCGGCCGGTGCGAGTCGATGACGGGCTGCGGGATGACGCCCGGCTTCTACCTGTGACGGCGCTCGCCGTCGCGGTGCGGGTACAGCGAGGTGAGCTTGTTCCAGTACTGCTCGAGGTGGGCGTCGGTTTCCCGCAGGGGCGGATCCAGGAACGAGGTGTGCAGCTCTGCCACGCGAGCGAAGGCGCTGTCTGCGCTGGTGGGTTGGGACGCCGTGCGTCGCCAGGGGGCCTTGGCGGCGCTGGCGCCGTGGGTGTTGCGGACCGCGCGGGTGGCCCGCCAGCGGGCGACCAGCACGGCAGTGGCGAGAGCGGCGGCGGTGAGGGCGTGCAGCCCGTGGTGCGCGGCCACGGCTTCCTCCATCGTTTTCGGACTACGGGGGCCGGGCGGCGTTGGTCCTCGAGGGGAGGCCGGCGCCGCCCTTGGACGGTTCAGCCGGGCCAGGTGCCGGTCAGGCGCCGGGTGGCGGCGGCGCCTGACCGGTCGAGCGGCGGCCTTGACGACGGCGAAGATCGCGCCTTGCAGGGATGCGGCGATCAGGACTTCCTGCCAGGTGCGGTGCTCGGCGGTGGCGTAAGGGGCATCGTCGTCGTGGCCGATCATCCTCCACGCCTGCTTTAAGGCCGCGCCTGCGATCATGCCGCTCGCGGCACCGAGCACCAGGCCGACCGGCTTGTAGCGATCTTGGATGCCTTCATCGGCACCGCCGGCTACGGCGCAGGAGCAGGAAGACGACGAACGCGGCAGCCGCGGCGATCAGGGGGGTGCGGTTGGCCTTAGCCAGGGTCGCGGCCGCCTCGGCCTTCTCACGGACCGGGTCCGGGGTCTTCTCGGCGGCGAGCTGCCCGGCCCGGGCCGCGGCCTCGCGGACCTGCGTCGCGGCATGGGCCGCCTTGTCCAGGACCGGATCGGGCGTCTTGTCCTTGACCAGCTGGGTGGCCTGCACCGCCTTGTCCCGGATCTGGTCGCTCACCAGAGTGGCCTTCTCGGCGGCCTGCTCCTTGATCTCGGCCGCCTTCTCCTTCGCCTGCGCCTTGACGTCGGCCTTGGCTGCCAGCGCCTCCACGGTCTGACCGAGCTCCTCGCGGGTGTGCTCCACCTGCTCGCGCAGCTCCTCGGGAGTGGGCGCGGATTCCTTGTTGCCCTGGGAAGGGGTACTCATCGGTGTGCTGCCTCCTTGATCTCGGCCACGTCGGCCTTGATGCTGTCGATGGCCTGCTCCGGTGCGGGGGTGCCGGCCTTGGCGATCTGCTTTTTCCCGGCCGCGGCCATCCCGGCTGCGACGGCCGCGAGCAGGGCAGCGATGATCAGGGCCGAAGCCCACACCGGGAGGAGCAGGGCCAGGGCTGCGATGACGGCGCCGACCAGGGCCTGCGCGGACAGGAAGCCGACCAGGCCGGCCCCGCCGAACAGGCCGCCGCCCACGCCGAAGCGTTTGCCCTTCTGGGTCATCTCCGCCCGGGCCAGCTGCATCTCCTCGCGGACCAGCTCCGAAATCTGCTGCGACGCCCGTGAAACGAGGTCGCCCACCGATTTTTCGGTGCTGCCGGGGTCCGGGTGGCGTCCAACGGCTCTCATCTGCTCTTCACTTTCTCCCCATGCTTCGTCCGTTATGGCGTGATGGCTGCACGATGGCCGCCGTTCGTATCGCCGGTGGGGTGCCGCGCCGGTCAACGGCCCTCATTGGTGCCGGTGTCATCCTGGATGGGGGCGCCGGCGTTGCGCTTGACGGAGTCGATGCCGTTCAGACAGGACCGATGGCTCTCGTAGTGCTCGCTGGTCGCGATGACCTGCCCGTTCGTTGCGATCAGAACGAAGTGCCAGCCCTTGCCGGCCTGGTGCCGGACCTCGAAACGCGCCGCCATGGCAGACCCCTCCCTGGTTGATGTGCACGCTGTTGTCACGGCGCGCTTACCCCGCAAGGAACCGGTCACCCGCCTTGGGGCGGTGGTCATCCCAAGCCGCGGCGCACCAGGAGGTGGGGTGTTGCCCGGACGAGGGCGGCCGCGGCCAGGCCGATGGCGGCGCCGGCTGCGACGTCGGAGGGGTAGTGCGCGCCGCTGTGGACCCGTTCGAGGGCCACCAGCACGGTCGGGACGGCGCATGCGGCACCGGCCCACGGCCAGCAGGACGCGACGGCTGCCGTGAAGGCCACGGCGGCGGCGGTATGCCCGGAGGGGAAGGAGGAGCTGTCGGGCCGGTCCTCGACATCGTCGTGCGGAATCCACTCTTTGGGCGGTCGGCGCCGCTCCACGACCTGTTTCGCGACCCCGTTCGACAGCAGCTCCGCCACGGCCATGGCCGTGATGCCGGCTGCTGCGGCCTTGCGTCCCCGCCAGCCCCCGCCGGCCGTCATGATCACGGCGGCGGCCCACCACAGCTTCGTGTGCTCGGCAGCGTCCTCGACCGGCGGCAGCACCTGGCGGGCCCAGGCAGAGTCCCAGGCGGCCATCCGTCTCGTCAGCCGACGATCACCGCTGCGCAGGACATCCAGGATTTCCATGCTGCGCCGCTTCCCCGCCCGCGCTTGTTTCACGCGCCGCTCATTCGAGGCGGCGGCGGTCTTCATCGCTCCACTTGCGTGTGTCGCGGGGTTCGACGTAGGGCTCCTCATCCTTGGGCATTCCGCCGGCGATCGCGCGCTGGCGGGCCATCTCGGCATCGAACTCCAAGCCGAGGAGAATGGCCAGGTTGGTGATCCACAGCCACACCAGGAAAATGATCACGCCCGCGAGAGTGCCGTACGTCTTGTTGTAGGAGGCGAAGTTCGCGACGTAGAACGCGAAGCCGGCCGAGGCGATCATCCAGATCACCAGCGCCAGGAAACTCCCGGGGGTGACCCACTTGAAACCGCGGCCCTTGGCGTTCGGGGCGGACCAGTACAGGATCGCGATCATGATCGTGACCAGCAGGACCAGGACCGGCCACTTCGCGATCGACCACACGGTCAGGGCGGTGCCCCCGATCCCCAGTGCTGTGCCGGCCTGCCGGGCTAGGGAGCCGGAGAAGACGACGATGAGCGCGCTGGCGCAGGCCAGGACCATCAGCGTGACGGTGAGGGCCAGGCGCAGCGGGAGGACCTTCCACACGGGGCGGCCTTCGGGCATGTCGTAGACGGCGTTCGAGGTGCGGATGAACGCGGCGATGTAACCGGACGCCGACCAGATCGCGACGGCCAGGCCGACGACCGCCAGGAGCGAGCCGATGCCTGCGTTGCCCTGGAGCTGCTGCACCGCGTTGCTGATCACGTCTCGGGCCGAGCCGGGGGTGAGTTTCTGCAGGTTGTCCAGGACCTGCTTCGTCGCGGACTCTCCCGCGATGCCCAGCAGGGACACCAGCACGAGCAGGGCGGGGAAGAGGGCCAGGACCCCGTAGTAGGTGAGCGCCGCGGCCCGGTCGGCGAGCTCGTCGTCCTTGAACTCCTTCACGGTGCCGCGCAGCACCGCCGTCCACGACCGCTTCGGCAGTTCGGTGAGCTGGTCGGGCGCCCGCTCCTCCACCTGCGGATCCGGCCCCGCCGTTCTCTCCCGACCGCCTTCGCCACGTTCGTCTTCCCGGCTCGGGCCTGGCTTCGGTGTGCGTGTCATACCCTGCGGCTTTCCCGCGAGGCGTCACTCATGTCAGCCAGGCCGCGCGAGTACCCGGCTTCTTCGGACAAGGTGGACCTGGACGGCTCCCGAGACCCGGCGATGGCCGCCGCCCTGTCTGCGGCGAGTCGCCGGGACAGGGCTCAGGCCGGCGGGTGCTGAGTGCCGGGTGCTACAGCCAGCCGTTGCGGCGGAAGGCACGGTAGAGAGCTCCTGCCGCGATCGCCATGAGACCGACGGCGAGGGGTAGCCATAGGTCCAGCCGAGTTCGGGCATGTGCTCGAAGTTCAGGCCGTAGATGCCGGCGACCATCGTGGGGACCGCAAAGATCGCCGCCCACGCGGAGATCCGCCGCATGTCGTCGTTCTGCCAGGTGCCCACCCGGGCCTACTGCGCGCCGAGGACCGAGTCCAGCAGTTCGTCCAGGTCCGCATCTCGGTGTCCGTGCGGTGCAGGATCTCCACCCCATGCAGCTGGGCGGACACCAACCAGTCCCGCAGGATCCGCGCGTACGTACCCCATGACGAGGGCGCCGGGCAGTTCTCCGTCGGCCGCAGGCGAAGCCACTCGTTCGCGGCCGCGGTCGCCCGCAGCCCGTGCTCGTCCTCAAAGAGCACTGAGCCGACCTCGCGAACGCGCTCGAACGCGGCCAGCGACTGGCAGCACGGGTTCGCCAGCTGGAGAACCGACTGTCGTCTCAGCTTGGCGAGAGTGTCTGGGCCGATTCCGGGCTCGGGCACCTGTCGACATCGACCAGCTCCCACGACGCATCACGCTGCTAGAACAAGATCTCGCCCACACGAAAGGGGAGCTCAACGAGCGAACGGAGGAGCTGGAGGCCGCTCGCGCAGCCAACCGAGAGCTGACTCGTGCCCTCAACTCATCAGCATCCGGATAGCCGGATTGCTCTGCGGGGGCGACCACCCCCGCAGCGAGAACTCACCGGCATGGTCCTTAACCGCATCCCACCCCAACCGGTCGGGCGTCATCATGCGTCGACCAGCTTCAGAGTCTTCTTCGTCTTCTTCGCTGGCGCCGTCTTCTCCGCTGCTGCGGTCGTCCCGGTCGTCGCTGGTGCCTCCGCGGTTTAAGCGGCGCCTGTCTTGTCGTTGATCTGGAAGGTGATCACGTCGACTTCGTCGGTTCCCGCCAGATCTGGGTAGTGGCCCTTGAGGCCTTCCCGGAGTTCGGTTGCGGTCGTCAGCCCCTCGGCTTGGGCGTCCTGGTTGGTGAGGTCGCTGACCAGGCAGTGCCTGATGCCGGTCACCTCTGCCGGCAGGACGACTTCGGGGTCGCTCTCAAACACCAGCCGTGCCGGCCCGAGCTGGGCCGGGTCCCGGAAGCGGGTGGTCTTGGTCTTGGCGCCAGAGCGGACGTCTTCAAGGTAGCGGGGGTTGAACCGGATGATCGGGGGACCGGCCGTCTCGGGGTCTTGGTAGAGCGATGGGTCGAGACCGTTCATGCCTTCCGGGGTCCATCGCTGAGTCAGCGGCATCAGGTCGGCGGCGAGAACGGACCTGGGCCCCGCGGGCGTGGGCACGATGACGCGCATGGTGGGGTAGTAGTCCACGAAGACCTGCCGATCGCGCCCGCACGGGCCGATGACCCCCCGCCCGTGGTTTCCCACGGCAACGATGCAGCGCATCTGGCGGGCGCCCTGGGCTCGTGCGGCTCCCAGAGCCACGAGTTCGGCGCAGGGTCCGCCGGTGAAGTGGTAGAGGTTCACGCCAGCGAACATCCGGTAGTCGGCGGCCATGACCGCAGCCCCCATCGTGTGAATCCCGTCTTCGTCGGGCCCGGCGTCCGTATGCGCGTCTATGGTGCGGCGTGCCAGCTCCACGAGCTCACGCTCGTCATTATCGAGAGCTCGTGCAGATGACGGTACGTACACGTTTTCAGCCTTCCCTTTCGTCAGCAGTCGCCAAGATCATTCCACGCCATGCAGGTGGGCTTCACGGGATTTCGGCTTGCCTTGACTGGGCCCCTATGGTGGTCCCGTGGGCAGGGATGGAGCGCCCTGGCTGAGGCTGGTCGTTGTCACGGACGACGATCCCGGGCCGCGGCTCTGTCGTGACTGTGGTGGCCCATTGATGCCGACGGTGAAGGCGGCGGCGGTGTTCCGCACGTCGGTGGGGTGTGACCGAGGTACGCGCCAAAGGGGCAACGAGATGATCTTGAAGCCCTGAGCGCTCGGCCCCCGTATTTCAGAGGGACACGAGGGACACGGCCGCTGTTCTGCCAGCGGCAGAACACCGACCGAACCGGGCTCGACGATCACTACAGTCCAGTCTCATGACGACGATCACGACGCGTACGGTCGAGTACCCGGCGGACGGTTTGACGATGATCGGGCACCTCGCGCTCCCGGCCGGTGTCGACCGCCGGCCGGCGGTGCTGCTCGGACCAGAGGGCATGGGACTCAGCGACGTCGAGCGCCGCCGGGCCGATGCTCTCGCCGAGCTGGGATACGTAGTGCTGGCCTTCGACCTTCACGGCGGGCGCTATCTGGGCGACCCTGAGGAGATGCTGGCCCGTTGCATGCCGCTGCTCGCCGACCCCGACCGGATGCGGGGCATCGGCCATGCGGCACTCGACGTGTTGCGCACCGAACCGCGGACCGACCCCGACCGGATCGCCGCCGTCGGCTACGGCACCGGGGGCGCCGTCGGGCTGGAACTCGGGCGCGACGGCGTTAACCTGCGCGCGATCGGGACAGTCAACGCACTAACCACGGGCCGACCGGGCGAGGCAGCGCGCATTCGCTGCCCGGTGTGGGCCGGGGTCGGGTCGGAAGACCCGATCATGCCGCCCGCGCAACGGAACGCGTTCACCGCCGAGATGCAGGCCGCGGGCGTCGACTGGCGCCTCGCGGTCTACGGCGGCGCCTTGCACGCCTTCCACCACCCGCCGGTCGACCACCCCGCGGTCCCCGGCGTCGGCTACCACCCACAGCACGCGCAGCGAGCATGGCGCGACGTCGTCGAGCTGCTCGCCGAGTGCCTGCCCGTGACGGAGGATCTGGGGGCATGACCCAGGCAAACAGCCTGGCGCCAGGTTTGGTCCCACGTGGCGTGCACGCCGCACTGCACCTCGCCGTTCCGTGATGACCAAGCCTCGCGAACCGAGTACTGTCAGCTCGCTCAGCACCTGATGAGCGATGAGCTCCTGCTCGAACGCGCCCAGGAATCTGCGAACCCGCGCGCATCGCTCTACGACCTGCTCGCCCTCCAGCGCGCCCGTGTCCGAGCCATCAGCCTGCGTGCACAAGACCTCCGACCCTCGAGCGAAGCCACCCAGCAACTCAACCTCGACCCCGGCGACGGCCGCGCCCTGGCCATCGAAGCGGTCACCGACCGGGCCCGTGTCCGCTACGGCCCCGGCACTATCCGACCCGCCACCCTCGCCAAAAAGACCAGGGGGAATACCCCGTTGCACGACTCGAAGCGGATGTGGCTAAGGAGGGCCTATCCGATGAGGCCGAGCCAGTAGCGCTACAGCCCTTCGACACCACCGCCGCCCTGGCCGCCACCGAGCTCCTGCGCGCCGGACACCCCTGGGCAGCCGTCCACACCATTCAGGCCGCGCGCCTCTCGGCAGACTTCCCCGCTGGCCGCTACCTGCTCACCCTGGATCCCGAGCTGTACGACGGCACCGGCGTCCAGGCCGGACATTCTTCTTCCGCCTCCGCCTGATGCATCCAGAGATCACCATCGTCTGGGCAGAACCGCCTATGCCAGAAAGCTCGTGCCTGGGCAAAGAAGTACCTCAGCCTCACGATCAATATGCGTGAGCCGTCCCAAGGACGCCTCCGGGTTCATCGTGCTGCCCCGCCGCTGGGTCGTCGAGCGAACATGGGCCTGGATGATGCACGCCCGCCGGCACGGCCGCGACTACGAACGCCTCGTCCAGCACTCCGAAACCTTGATCACTTGGGCGGCCATTACCCTCATGACCAGGCGCCTCACCTGGAAAAACTCCGCAACAACCTGCTCGTGACCTCCGGGCGCACTACTTCTCAGCCGGACTGAACGCGCTGCATAAATAGCGCCGCTCGCCTCTCGGCCCAGAAACGGTAGACAGCCCAGCCGGCACCAAGCACAGCGGCCGTCCAGACGATGACCTCGGCGAGAACAATTGCCGGGGTCAAGGTGAGGTGCGGCCGAGGCGGCATCACGACCATCTGCACGGCCGCACCCACCGGAACCGTCAACGCCGCAAGCAAGCCGACCCATCCAGGCTGCTTGATGGCTGCACCTACCGCACCAAGGACCAGTCCGAACGGGAGGCCCACCATCAACCAGGTGACCATATCCGTGCCGGCTCCCGAGACGAAGGCATCCGTCACGTAGTACGCCACCGTGGCAGCGACCAGCGCCAGAGCCCCGACCAGCGCACCTCGGACCCATGTCCCGGCCAGCCAGCCCATCGCCACCGCAAGCGCGGCCCAGGACCAGCCCGCGTCCATCAGCAGGCTGAGCACCTTGGCAGCCTTGGCCCAGACAGTGCCCGTGAACGACGTCCCGAGCTCCATATACGGCGACGAAAGCGCGTTGACGAGCGAGGTAACCGCCCCAAAGCCCATCCCGACAACGATGCCTCCCACCATGATTTTCATACCGAGAGGGTATCCAGTGCGCTGTGACGCCCCTCCGAGCTGTCACTGACCACTCGTAGTGGGCGCTGTCCGGACACGTGACTCCGACTCAATCTGATTGCTGCCCACGGAGCTGCACCTCTTTTGCCGTTCGGGGAGACGAAGCCCGAATGGTCCAGGGGCACGTCCACCGAGCAGGCTTCAGGAACAGGTACTCAACTTGTCGTTTAACCCTCGGGCTGGCCCCGGGTGGATCAGTCGATCCAGATCAACATCGCGTGACCGGCGGATGCGGCGCCCCGGAAGAACTCTGTCAGGGGAGTGAAGAGGTCGCTGGCCCACTCCAGTGAGGCGGGCGAGTCCCAGATCTGGGGGTATACCTCGGCCTTGGTGAGTTCGGAGGGGTCGACACCCTTGATGAGCTGGTCATACGTCGTCCGGTGCAGGGTGTCAGCGGCCAGCTGTACTCGCTCTGGGGTCAGGTAGTGCGGCGGTCCGTAACCCCAGTCATCGGTTGCGAGGGGTTCCTCGCCGTGGACGACGTCGACGGGGAAGGCCGAGCGTTGCAGGAAGAAGCCGAGCAGGTGCCATGTCTGGTGTGTGGTGAAGTGCCGCGCCTCGGCCGGTGCAGGCTCACCCTCCGCCTGCGCGTCCTGAATCTTCTCGGCGAGATCCCACGCCCACTCGGGATCCTTCAGGGCCCGGTCCAGTTCGGCAGACGTGACGCGCAGGTATTCCCCGTTCATGCTCATGGGCGGCAGCATACGGAGCGTGTCCGACAGTGCCGTCGGTCGACCCCGAACCGGTACTCACTCTGTGCGGCGGGGCTTGGTGCCCTTCTCATGGTGAGCTGGCGAGTGCCGGTCTCGACGGACCTCCATCAGGAACCGACCGCCCCACCGGCAAGGAGGCGGGACTGGATCCGGACGCGACGCGACTCTCGTGCCGGAGCGGCGGTCAGGGAAGAGAGAGCTCATGGGTGGTGTGTCCGGCCTGCGGCGCTGAGCCGGAGTTCGGTGCGAGATCGCCGTCGGCTATCACCCGTCCCCCATGGTCATGTTGAGGCGCCCGCCGCTCCCGCTGAGTACAGACTCAGTTCCGCCGAGACGCACCACTTCGCGGATTGCCGGGGGCGGCGCAGCGGGGGCCAGGTCCGATCCTTCAGTTGGCCTGATGCAGCGCCAACTAGGGATCCAAGAGGACATGCCGGTGAGCAACTGGTGCTCAAGCGCGGGTCGAGGTCAGGAGGTGGCCTCGGCGAACGCACGCCGCTCCGGCTCCGGCTCCGGCTCCGGCTCCGAGGATGGCGTACCTCACACCCGGCCCCGTCAGGCCTCGTCGTCGTGGTCGTGCAGGCGCTGGTCGAGGTCGCTCACCCAGTCCTGGGCCCAGGCACGCAGTTCAGCCGTCTCGCTCTCGTTGAGGCCGTACGCGGTGAACTCCTCGTCGTCGGCCCAGTCCGCGCCGGCGAGGCGGTCGCGGAGGTCATTGAGGCGAAATTCGTCCCGGCCGTGCGTCGCCGGACCATGTGCCGCCCGAACTGTCGAGGAAGACCAGCTCGACCTTCTGCCCCTCGCCTGGCGCGGGGGACAGCCGCGACATCCTTACCTCGGTGCTCTCACCGTCGATCTGAAGCCACTCCGGGCCGTGCACGCTGAGTTCCTGGATGACCGATGCGGGGAAGACGAGTTCCTCAGCGGTGCCGAATCCCACGACGCGCTGTACCGCCGCTGTCAGGCCGGGATCGGCATCCTTCAGATGGCTGCGGACGGTGAAGTAGATCGGGCTCCCCTGATGTGCACGGGGGTGCTTCGGCCGCCGGGTCTTGACCACCACACCGTTGCGGTAGGCGACATCTATGGACCAGTGCAGATCGAGGCGATCGATCCGCCGGCCCAGGGCGCCGACCCTTTGGTCGATGTCGTCGGTTCCGCCCGCCAAGAACGCCAGCTCCGCCCCGTAGTCGCGTGCTGCCTCCCGTAGATCGTCCCGGACAAACGAGGCCGCCAGCTTGTTGTCCAGCCACGCACGGTCCAGGACACGGATCCTGGGCCGCTCGACACCCCCGCCCAGGCCCATGACGAACGCGCGCTCCGACGGCGTCAGCGCACAGGGGACGACCAACACCCAGTCATCAGGAGCGTGCTCCAGTCCTTCCTGAAACGACCGCTTGATGCCTGCTCTGCGCCCCTGGTACGAGCCGGGGAAGCGATCCGGTCGAACCGCGGCTGGGTGATGTGGTCCCACTCGATCGCCATGTGCGCCCCTCCCTGATGCCGATGTTCAAGCGTCTCACCGCCCGCTGACACGTGGCACTCCACAGGGCATGTCACGCGCCCGCAGTTGCCCGGTGTCGAGTCGGTCGCGGCGCTGCTTCTGATTGGCCAGCCACACCCCAACGCGGCGAATGTCCCCATCTGCCATCTCCTGCACATCGGTACGCCCCGGCAGGGCACCCTCCCGTGCGATGTACTGCTGGAGGGCCTCCAGGCCCTTCTGGAACGCCGTACCGCCCGTACGCGGCCCGGACGCCGCTGCCGTCTTCGCCGGGCCCCTGCGGGCCCGTGGGGCCTTGGTAACGCCGAGTGTGGCGAGCCGGTGCTGCTGTTCCTCGTTGAGGCGGTCCCAGGCCCGGCGTTGGGTGGTGAGCCACCGGCCGACGTCCTCCCCGTGGCGGGTCACGCCCGGCACGACGGCCGTCAGGCGGGCTCCTTCGGCCGGGAGCTGGGCGTAGTGCCGCTGCCAGGCGACCGTCCACCCCAGCGTCCCCGGGTTCCGGTCGGGGTCGATCGCGGCGAGCGCAGCGGCCCGCCGGCGGGCCCGGCCGGGGTCCTTGCCCAGCCCGCCGGGGCGGCGGATGTTCGTGAGGTACTGCCCGATCGCGATGTCGAGGATGGTGGCGCCCCGCAAGGCCGCGAGGGTGCCGTGCAGCTCGTAGTAGGCCCGCGCTGCGCCGAGGTTCTGCTCGAAGCCGGCGTCGGCGGTGACCCACACGACCCCCAGCCCCTCCAGCTCGGCCGCGCGCTCGTCGGTCATGGCCCCGGCACGATAGGCCCGCCGCTGATCCGACAGCCACCGCCCCAGCGGGGACGCCCCCTCAACCCCGACGTGCTCGTACGGGACGTCGAGGTGCTCCTCCCGCTGCCGGTAGCGGTACGCGGCCTCCACGCCCCGACGCCAGTCCTGCCGGTCGGTGTTGATCACCTGATAGCTGATCCACTTCGCGATCAGCGCCGGATCCCGCGGGGCCGCGTGCCATCTCTCGGTTTCGTGTCAGTGGGTGGCGTGACGGTGGTGAGCCCCTCCCGGTGTTCCTCAGATGCGCTGGTCAGCGGGCTGGAGGTCGGACCTGGCGCAGGTGTCCACTGAGAGATTGTGGGTGTCGGTGTCACCGGGCGGTATATGCGAAGGTCGCGTAGTGACACGGAAGTGAGAGATCCTAAGCAGGTCGGCTTCGTGATCGGGGTTCAGCGGGTTTCCTCGTCGGTTCGGGCTTGCCAGTAGGCGGCGCCTTCTCGGGTGGCGAGTGTGTCGGGGTGGTCGGGTCCCAGGACCCGGAGGCAGTCCTCCAGGAGCTGCCTGAAGGCAGCGGCAGCGTCGGCGGTCTCGCCTGCGAGGCCTTGCCAGTAGGCGAGGTGACCTCGGGCGGCGAGGGTGTCTGGATGGTCGGGTCCCAGGAGGCGCAGACGCTCGGCCAGGAGTTCTTCCATGGCGGCGGCCGCGCCCGCCAGATCCCCTGCCCTACTGAAGAGCGAGGCCAGAAGTCCCCAGGTTGTGACCGTGTCGGGGTGGTCCGGGCCCAGTACACGCACCCGCGCCTTCAGTAGTTGCTTCGTCGTGGCGGCTGCGCCCGCCGTATCTCCCGCTTCGCTTCGCCAGTGCGCGAGGATCCCCAAGGTTGTGAGCGTGTCGGGGTGATCGGGACCGAGTGTGCGAAGGCAGCTCTCCAGCAGTTCCTCCTGGACGGTGGCTGCGCCCGCCGGATCGCCAGCTGTGCCCAGCCAGTAGGCGAGCCTGGCCCGGGCCTCGAGCGTGTCAGGATGGTCCGGGCCCAATGCGTGGAGACGGTCCTGTAGCAGTCCCGCGTACGCGGCGGCTGCGCCGGCCCGGTCCCCCGCCACGCCCCGCTGATGGGCGAGACTGCTTTGCGTCTTGAGGGCCTTGGGCTCTGGCCCTGCGCGCACGGCGTCAGGCGTGGCGGTCGATCCAGCCTCGTCCCGCGCTCGGCGCTGCCAATGGGCGAGGTCGGCCCGGACCTCAAGGGTGCGGGGGTGGTCGGGGCCCAGGACACGAAGGCAGGTTTGCAACAGCTCGTCGCAGATGGTGGCAGCGCCGGGTGCGTTGCCGGCGGTGCCTCGCCAGTGGGCGCAATCCTGGTGCGTTGTGAGAGTGTCGGGGTGGTCGGGTCCCAGGATCCGCAGGTAGTCCTCCAGCAGTCCGGTGAAGGCGGTGGCTGCGCCGGCTGCGTCGCCTGCCATGCCGCGGCAGTAGGCGAGATGTCCCCGGGCGGAGAGGGTGTCGGGATGGTCCGGGCCCAGCCGCGGCTGCCGCGTCTCCCCCTTCGCCCCACCATTGAGCGAGCTCACGTCGAGTACGCAGGGCCTCCGCATGATCGGGCCCCAGTACTCGCATGTAGTCGTCCAGGAGATCGGCCATCGCCGCAGCCGCGGCGGCGGCGTCTCCCCCTTCGCCCCTCCATCGAGCGAGCTCACGTCGAGTACGCAGGGTTTCCGTATGGTCCGGGCCGAGTACTCGTACTTGGCTGTCCACGAGATCGGAGAACTCGGCACACGCGCGGGCTGTGTCCCCGGCCTCCCCCCGGGCATAGGCGAGGTGCCAACGGGTGGAGAGGGTGTCGGGGTGATCCGGCCCCAGCCTCCGCATTTCTTCTGCCAGCAGACCGGCCTGCGCCTCGACCACACCCGCCCTGTCGCCTGCTTTGGTCCGCAAGACGATGAGGTTCTTGAAGGCCATCAGGGTGTCGTCACGGTCCAGAACTGGCTCACGTTCCTGGTCTTCCAGTACCTCTGTCCACAGGGCAATTGCACTGGCCGCATCTCCCGCCTGGCCCAACCAATGGGCAAGGTTCCGCCGCGTGCTGAAGGTGTCGGGGTGATCAGGACCCATCACTCGCACATGGTGCTCCAGCAGATCTGCCAAGGTGCCAGCTGCGCCGGATGCATCCCCTGCCGTGCCCTGCCAAAAGGCGAATGAACTCCCCGCGCTGAGCGTCCGGGGATGATCAGGGCCGAGAACGCGCACGTAGTCCTCATACAGATCGGCCAAGGCCGCAGCCGCACTCGCCGCGTCTTCTGTTTCCGCGCCCCGCCAGAAGGCAAGGTCCTGCCGGGTCTCGAGCGTGTCGGGATGGTCCGGGCCCAGCACCCGAATCCGGTCGGTCAGCACCTCGGCCCATGCGGCAAGTCCCTCCCTACCCGGCAGCGTCCTTGCGAGGTCGTTCCGGGTGCTGAGGGTGTCGGGGTGGTCCGGACCCTGCAGGCGGGTACGGTCCGCCACTAGATCGGTCAACGCAGCAACACTGCCCTCCATGTCGCCTGCCTCGCCCTGCCACCGGGCCAGGCTGCCCCGGACTCTGAGTGTGTCGAGGTGATCCGGACCGAATACCCGCACATAGTCAGTCACCAGCTCGGCAAGCGCTGCGAACGCTCCGACGGCATCACCGGACTTTCCTCGCCAATAGGCCAGGTTGTCGCGGGCGGCGAGAGTGCCGGGGTGATCCCGGCCGAGGCGCAGCTCTGAGTTGTTCACCACGTCCTGGAAGTGGGCCACGGCTTCTCTGGTTTGGCCGGACTCGCCGACGCTTTGGCCGAAGCGATCCACGACGGGGTGAGCATGGGGCCGCCACAGCGCCTCGCCTGCGTGGTGGGTGAGGGATCCGGTGTTGGCACGGAGGGCCTGGGCAAGATCCCGATCACGTTCGACGGATGGCCAGGCGGCGATCAGGGCGTCGGCGGCAGCCCGGCCGACTTCACCCAGTTGGTCGTTGGGGAGCGTGTCGCGGACGGTGCGCTGGATGAGCTGATGGATGCGGACCGTCTGATGGTCGTTGTCGGGGGCGTACTCGATCAGGCTGAGGCGGCGCAGTGCCTGTAGGGCGGCGATCGCGGTCTGAGGCGTTGTCTGGGAGTCGGCGGGGTCATGGTGGGGTGTGCGGCGTGCAGCGAGGTGTTGTAGAGCGGGCGGGCTGGTGAGGACGGATTGGGGGATGCCGTTGGGGTCGAGCACGGATGCCAGCTGCAGCATGGGCAGGGCGTAGCCGGCGGGGCGGAATCGGTCGGCGCGGTCCATGGACAGCGACCAGGCAGCGGCTGTGGTGGTGGTCTGGTCGTCGGGCAGGACTGCTGCGTCGGGCAGTGCCTGGGCAAGTGTGGTGGTGCGGTCGGCGAGCAGCTGCCGGTAGTCGGTGCAGGCGAGGCCGGTGTCCACGATGTAGGCGGCGGCCTGTGACAGGGCCAGTGGCAGGTGCCCCAGGTCCCTGGCGAGAGCGGTGAGCTGTTCGGCGGGTTCATGGCGTTCGTGTGCGGTGAGGGCTTCGGCCAGGTAATTGGTGGCTTCCTTTGGGGTGAATAGGTCGACCGAGACCTGTTGGCAGGTGCGGCCTGTGAGTGCGGCGTCGCGGCGGCGGGTAGTGACGAGAGTGCGGCCGCGGGGGCTCGTGGGAGGTCGTAGACCGCGCAGGTCGGCGGGGTCGGTGAGGTCATCCAAGACGACGAGCCACCTTGGGTTGCCCGGTGTGCCCTGTCCAGTGGTGCTGGCGGGGGCTGGCGCAGGGGAGGCTTTGGGTTCCAGCCACGCCAGGAAAGCCGTCGCGGCTGCTTGGGGGTTTGCGGGGTCGGCGTCCAGGATGGTCACGGCAGCGTGGGCGTAGGTGTCGATGATGGCCGAGCGGGTGGTGGCGGTGACCCATACGAGCAGGTCGATCTGACCGGCCTGCAAGGCACGCCTGGCGTGATGGGCAGCCAACTGCGTC
Organism: Streptomyces sp. MB09-01; assembly: GCF_033794505.1. Taxonomy (NCBI): domain Bacteria; kingdom Bacillati; phylum Actinomycetota; class Actinomycetes; order Kitasatosporales; family Streptomycetaceae; genus Streptomyces; species Streptomyces sp. MB09-01. The sequence goes on from NZ_JARAYQ010000057.1 coordinate 33,138, forward strand.
TTGCCGACACCTCCCATCCCTGTCAGGACGTGACACGCTGCGGCTGTCTCTTCACCGACGAGCAGGGCTTCGAGCCCCCGGCCGGCGGCTCGGTCCTGGAAAGATTCGGCCGTCCGGGGCATCCCGCCGACCACGTGCGGCCAAGTCACCGGCCGGCGTGGGGGAGCGTGGTAGGTGAGGTGGTCGATGCGGTACGCGGCGATGCTCTGGCCGACTGCGTGGATCGAGAGGCTGCCGGGATCAGGATCGCCGCCAGGGGCTACTGCGGTGGGTGGGCTTGTGCTTGCCGGTCCGGTCAGCCCTGGGACGGATCCGGCGGGTGAGGGCTTGAAGGGTCGTCTCCCTGGGCTCTCGGCGGTTGCTGCTGGGGCGGGGTGCCGATGTGGGCTCCTCCATGGATCGACCAGGCGGCGATTGATCCGTCGTCAGCGGTTACGGTGATGTCACCGCCCGCAGCCGCGCCGCCTGGCCCCGCCGTGACCTGGCGGCCACCAGGGCCAGCTTCGGTGAGTAGGGACTGCAACGCGTTCGCGGCTCCTGTGCGCTCGCGGTCGTCCAGGCCTTCCAGGAGGCTTTCGATGCGGGTCGCCCAGGCTGCCTCCTGCCGGACACGTACGCCCTCGGCTTCTGCGCCTTCTGCACTGTGCAGGGCTTGCGAGGTCTGGTCCAGGCGCTGAAGCTCGGAGCGTTCACGGTCGGCGTCGCCGCGGCCGAACCAGCGGGCGAGCTGCAGCCGGAACCCGTCCCAGACATCCTGGCCAGCAGCCTGTACGACGGCGGTTCCCCCTGCGGCAGCAAGTGCCGCCAACGCTTCCGGTACCATCCCGTGCCTCCTTGCGACGAGCGGTCATCACCTGAAGTGACCGTAGGCAGCCATACGGGCCCTCGCACTTTGGCCCAGGCAAACAGGGCATTCTGCGCTCGAGGCCAAGCCCGCAAGCCGCGCGCTCGACCGCTCTTCGAACCACGGCTGGGCTGCGCCAGCAACGTCAGGCCCAGTCGACGCCGAGGTGGGTGAGGGCGGTGAGCTGTGTCCGGTCGAGTCGGTCGCGGCGCTGGCGTTGGTTGGCGAGCCACACCCCGACGCGGTGGATGTCCCCGTCGGGCATCTCCTGCACACCGGCGAGCCTCGACAGGGCGCCCTCCCGTGCGATGTATTGCATGAGGGCCTCAAGGCCTTTCTGGAAGGCTTCGCCGCCCGCGCGCGGACCGGACGCCGTAGCCGTCTTCGCCGCCGCCTCGCGGGCCCGTGGTGCCTTCTTCACGCCGTGTTCGGCGAGCCGGCGCCGCTGCTCCTCGTTCAGCCGGTCCCAGTCCCGTCGTTGCGAAGCGAGCCAGCGTCCGATGTCGTCGCCGTGGCGGGTCACCCCCGGCACGACCGCGGTCAGGCGCGCACCTTCGGCGAGGAGGTGGGTGAGGTAGGGACGCTGTGGCCGATGACGACGGACCTGGCCAAGGCGCGGGAGTGGCTGGAGTTCCGGACTGACGTGCCCGGGGATGGAGGGGATCGCAATCAAGCCCCTGACCAGCAAATATTACCCTTCGTACCGTGGGCGGACCAAGGTCCGCCGCAGGGATGCAACCGAGGCGATCATCGGCGCTGTGACTGGCACCCTGACCCGCCCGGGCTCCTCATTCTCGCCCGCCACGACATCGGCGGCCGGCTGCGTGCGGCCGGCCGGACCGTACTTCTGCGCCCGGAGGTGTCCCGGCAGGTCGGCGAGCACCTCGCCGAGGTCGGCCCCGGGCACCCCTTCGAGGGGGTGCGGTTCGCGGCGGCGTGGGGGAGCCGTGACGTCCTGGAGGTGGTCCTCGTCCGCCGTTCCAGTTCCGTCGTGGGGTGGCGAGCCATTGTCCGATGTTCTCCCCGTGCCGGGTCACTCCCGGCACGATCGCGGTCAGGCGCGCACCGGAGGCGAGGAGCTGCGCGAGGTAGGCGTAGTGGTGTTGCTGGTCGACGGTCCCCCCGAGCGTCCGCGGGTTCCAGTCCGGGTCGATGGCGGCGAGCGCCGCGGCCCGCCGCTGCGCGCGTGCGGGGTCCTTGCCCAGTCCGCCGGGCCGGCGGACGTTGGTCAGCCACTGCCCGATCGTGATGTCGAGCGCGGTGGCGTGCCGCGGTGCGGCGAGGGTGCCGTGGAGCTCGTAGTAGGCCCGCGCTGCGCCGAGGTTCTGCTCGAAGCCGGCGTCGGCGGGTCCCACACGATCCCCAGCTCCTCCAGCTCGGTGGCCCGTTCGCCGGTCATGGTTCCGGCCCCGGACGACCGTGGCGCCCTCGGCCGCCAGCACGGCGGCCAGCTCCGCGCCCCGCGGAGTGCCCACCACGACCCGGGCAGCGGCGCCCCGCGCGGCGAACTTGTCCGCGGACTGCGCCGCGACCACCCGGTCCCGCCCGAGGACGACGATCCGGTCGGCGGTGTCAGCCGCCTCCGTCGCCCGCTCGCCGGTGATCGCGACCGTACGGCCCTGCGCGGCCAGCGTGCGCAGGAGCCGGCGGGCCCACCGCACCCCCTCGGCGTCCAGCCCGGCCAGCGGCTCGTCCAGCAGCAGCACGGGCGGATCCCCGAGCAGCGCGGCGGCGATCCGCAGCCGCTGCCGCATCGCGGGGGAGTACGTCGCGACGCGCCGCCGCGGCTCCCGCGCCAAGCCCGTCTCCGCGAGGACTTCGGCCACCCGGCCGGACCCGATGCCGTGGGCGCGGGCCAGCGCCCGCAGACAGGCCCTCGCGGTGCGCCGGCCGCGCAGCGCGGCCGGCTCCGGCAGGGCCCCGACCTGGTGCGGGCTGCGCGGGCGGCCGCGCAGCGGGACGCCGCCCACCACGACCGTGCCCGCGGTGGGGGAGTCCAGCCCCAGAATCAGACGCAGCGCACTGGTCTTGCCGGCCCCGGCGGGGCCGAGGACCGCCGTGACCGTCCCCGGCCCCGCCGTGAGGGACAGCCGGTCGACGGCGGCGCGGCCGCCGTGCATCTTGGTGAGTTCCTTGACCTCGATCACGCGGTCCACCCTGCCGGGAGACCCGGCCGCAGGACATCGGGCCGTCGGCGGCAAGCGCGGGGGCGACACCACCCCGGGGTGTAAGCCCGGGGGCCGATGTCCGCACGCGGGCCCGCTGGTTACCGTCTTGCCATGGACAACCCACCCAGGAATGCGAAGAGCGCCGAGAGCGCAGGCCCAGGCGTGCAGGCCTCCGACGGCCCCGCGCCGAAACCGGCGTCGGCCGCCGCGGCGTGGGGCGGAGCCGTCCTCTACCTCCTCATCCCGGGCCTGTTGATCGGCGGCGTCCCGTACGCGGCCGGGCCGCTTCTCGGGGCGGTGCTGCTGCTCGCCGTGACCCCGCTCTTCGGACTCCTGCGACGCCGGCCCCTGGTGGCGCTGACCCTGACCCTCCTCGGGGGCGTGCTCGTCGCGGGGGCCAGCAGGGACCACACCCCGGGCCGGTTCCTGGTGTTCATGGCCTCGGACCTCGCGCTCGGCTTCATCGTCGCCACGCGCTCCCGGCGGGACGCGCTCATCGCCACCGCCATGGTGGTCGTCATCGAGCTGCCGGCCGTCGGACTGCTGACGGCCGGGCCCTACGACATGATGAGCACCGGCCTGATCGCCTCCCTGTCCCTGGGCGCCGTCTACATGACCGGCCTGCGGTTCCGCGAGCGCCGGGAGCACACGGTCGAACTGCGGTCGAAGGAGGTCTCCGAGGCGGTGACCGCGGAACGGCTGCGCATCGCACGCGAGTTGCACGACATGGTCGCCCACAGCATCGGCGTGATCGCCATCCAGGCCGGTGTGGGCAGCCGGGTCATCGAGACGCAGCCGGCGGAGGCCCGCGCCGCTCTGCAGGCCATCGAGGCCACCAGCAGGGAAACCCTGTCGGGCCTGCGCCGTACGCTGGTGGCACTGCGTCAGGCGCAGCCGGACGGCCTCCACGGGCCGGCGCCGCTCGGCCCCGCCCCCGGACTGGCCGACCTCGGCGCCCTCGTGGCCACGACCGCCGCCGCCGGGGTACGGGTCGACGTACGGCGGGAGGGCGAGGAGCGCCAACTCCCGCCCGACATCGACCTGTCGGCGTACCGCATTGTGCAGGAGGCGCTGACCAACGTGGTCCGCCACGCGGGCACCGACCACTGCCGGGTCACCATCGGATACGGGGAACAGGAGCTGACCGTGGAGGTCGTCGACGACGGGCGCGGGGCGCCCGACGGCATCGGGAACACGGGATTCGGCATCACCGGGATGCGCGAGCGGGTCAGCCTGCTGCACGGCCGGTTCACCGCCGGGCCGGGTACCACCGGCGGATTCCGGGTCGGGGCGGCGCTGCCGCTGCCGGTCACCGCGGTGGCGGCCGGGGCCGAAGGCGGGGGTGG